>NZ_JBIUUS010000038.1:0-66685 GCF_044742585.1 Kitasatospora sp. NPDC087861 | reverse complement strand
GCCACCACCAGCGCACTCGGCATCGCCACCGGGTCGATGACCTTCCTCACCGCCGGGCCGGTGTCGCTGACCGCCACCGTCACCGCGGCCGGCACCGGCTGCACCTGCACCAACGTCGTCTCCATCCCGGTCACCGTCACGGTGACCGCGCCGCCGACCTGCCTGGTGTTCCTGCTGCCGCCGGTGACCCCGGTGGTCGCCGGCCAGCCCGCCGTCGTGTCCGCGGTGGTGCTGTGCAACGGCGTGCCCGTTCCGGGTGCGACGGTCACCTTCAACGGCGACGGGGCCACCCCGGTGACCGCCACCACCAGCGCACTCGGCATCGCCACCGGGTCGATGACCTTCCTCACCGCCGGGCCGGTGTCGCTGACCGCCACCGTCACCGCGGCCGGCACCACCTGCACCTGCACCAACGTCGTCTCGCTCCCCGTCCCGATCACCGTCGGCGTAGGCGGCCCCGCCGCGAGCCTGCAGGCGCTGCCGTCCTGCTGGCGGGGCCACTGGGAGCACGCGCTGGCGACCCCCTCGCACGGGCAGCCGTACCCCTTCATCGCCACACTGAAGGCCCAGCTCACTCCCGCGGCCGCCGGCGTGACGGTGAACTTCCTCATCGCCGGACAGCCGGTGGGCTCGGCGGTGACGGACGCGTCCGGGATCGCGACCCTCACCACCGACCTGAACCTGCTTCAGGTCCAATCCGGCGCCTTCACCGCGACCGCCACCGTCGGCGGCACGACGCTGCAGTCGACCGGCACCCTGCTGCCCTGCCGGCCGCAGTAGTGACCGGACCGGTCCTATCGGGCCCGGGACGTGGATCGCGGACCGGTACTGGTGGCCGAGCCAGGTGAGGCCTGACCTCATCGTCCGCAGATGAGCAGCCGACCTCGAAGGTCCGTCCCCCCGCCCTCGCACGGCGGGGGGACGGACGCGCTGGGGGCGTAGCGGAGAAGCCGCCGTACCCGCCGCCACGCCCGCAACCGTACTGCCGCGTCCCTGGTCAGTGGAGTTGTCCCGATGAGCTTGACCATGTTCCTTCTCGCGCTCGGCGCCACCTGCCGCGTCACCCGTTTCCTGACCAAGGACACCCTCGCGGGCGGTCTCAGGATCTGGGTCGCCGATCGCTTCGGCGAGGAGTCCAAGGCCGCCTATCTGATCACCTGCGGCTGGTGTTCGAGCGTCTGGGTGTCCGCCGTCGCGGCCGGCTGCGCCGCGTGCCTGGAGGGCAGCCCGTGGTTCCGGATACCGGCGACCGCGCTCAGCATCTCGTACCTGGCGGGTGTGGCCTCACGATGGCTGGACTGACCAACGCCCCCTCTCCAGAAGACCCGAACCCCAGCACCCGGAAAGGACACTGAACTCATGGCCTGCAACTGCGGCGGAGGATCACCGCAAACCGTCGTTTACCAGCTGAACCTGCCTGACGGCACCGTTCGCCAGTACGTCACCTACCAGGAAGCCCTGGCCGCACAGCACCGAGAAGGAGGCGCCGGAACGATCACCGTCGTCACCCGGTGAGGCGCCCGGCATCGGGGCGCACCGAAGGCGGTCGGCGCTTCGACCGGCCGCCTTCCCCTTTCCGCACGAAGGGACGAGCAGCACCGTTGCCGTCCCGGCGCATCCGTGGGTCGGCCCGGATGACCACCCGGCTGCCGCCGCGCGGGGTGAGGCAGGACCATCCCTTGGATCTGCGACTCGCGAGGACCCTGCTGGACGTCTCGATCGTCAGCGTCGCGCTGCCCGCCCGCTGGCCGTCCTGGCAACGGGCCGTGGCCGGCGTCGAACGCCTGGATCACGGCCCGCTGCGCGGACGGCTCGGCGTTCCACTGGACCACCCCGCTGCCGCCCGCCCCGGCCACCTCCGCCCTTCCCTGGACATCACCTCCACCGTCCGGCAGCTGAAGCCCGGTGCCTGCATCCGCTGGACCGGCCCCGCCGTCGCCGAGGGACTGCACATCGACGGCGTGCACGTGTGGACCTTCACCCCGGCCCCCGGCGGCGTCCTGGTGCGCACCGAGGAGACCCACTCCGGGCCGCAGGTCGACGCGCACGTCCCGGCCGCGGCCGCGATCCTGCGTCAGGGCCTGGAGGCCTGGCTGGGCGACCTCAAGGCGGCCGCCGAGGACTGCGACTGACGCCCCGTCGCCCGGCCCCCCCCTGACCAGCGGGAATGGAGAAGTCCGGCTGGAGTATTAGGCGCTGTGGAGCATAGGAGACTCGAACTCCGCCGCACGGCCCGCTCGCTGCTGGAGTCGTGGCACCTCCTCAGGCACGGAAGGCAGGCAGCCGCTCGACGGCCTGGGCGTCGCCGTCGATCACTTCGCCTCCCCCGCCCGACCGGGAGTGCGGCGGATCGTGGCGGGTTCGTGCGAGCGGATCGGGGAGAGCCGCCGGCCGACGACCAGTTCCGGGCGGATGCGGATCCGGACGGCCCCGGGCGTGCGTCCGGCGGCGGGGCCGACCTGGGCGCGGCCGAGGATGGTGACGTACCAGCCGGAGCCGTCCGCGCCGTCCACCTCGTCGGCCTCGAAGGCGATCACGGCGTCGTCCACGGCCCGCGCCAGTTCGGAGCCGGCCGGGGCCGAGAGCAGGACGCCGCCGCCGTCCGACAGGTCCAGCCGGAAGCGCACCGGCAGCACCGCCGGGAGAGCTCGGATGGTATAGACCACCCGGCCGACCGCCGCCCGGGCCAGCAGCTCCAACGCCCGCTCCCGGTCAAGTTCGAGCAGGTCGTGATCACCGTTCATGCCCTCGATGCTCGCCCCGGCGGTGGCCTCGCCGCGAGGGCCGATGGTCCCGCCGGGGGTCCCACCCAGTCGGCAGCGGACGGGCCGTGGGCGGACGGGCCGTCAGCGCCAGCGGGAGCGCGGCTGCGACGCCTGCGCGGCGGCCGACGCCTGGCGTAGCTCGGTGGCGATCAGCGCCGCCTGCACCCGCCGCTCCACGCCCAGCTTGGCGAGCAGCCGCGACACGTGGTTCTTCACCGTCTTCTCGGCGAGGTAGAGCCGCTCGCCGATCTGCCGGTTGGTCAGGCCCTCCCCGATCAGCGCCAGCACCTCCTGCTCGCGCACGGTCAGGGCGGGCCCGGTGACGACCGGCTGGGCGGGTTCGGCGTCGTTGCGCAGGCGGTTCAGCAGCCGGGTGGCCGCACCGGGGTCGAGCATCGAGCGACCCGAGGCGACGGTCCGGACGGCGGCCACCAGGTCCGTCCCGCTGATCTGCTTCAGCACGTATCCGGCGGCGCCCGCCATCACGGCGTCCAGCAGTGCCTCCTCGTCGTCGAAGGAGGTCAGCATCAGGCAGGCCAGCCCGGGCACCCGGGACCGCAGCTCCCGGCAGACCGACACCCCGTCCCCGTCGCCCAGCCGGACGTCCAGCACCGCCACGTCGGGCCGCAGCGCGGGCACCCGGACGAGCGCCTGCTCGGCGGTGGCGGCCTCCCCGACCACCTCCAGGTCCGGTTCGCCGTCCAGCAGGTCGTGCACCCCGCGGCGCACCACCTCGTGGTCGTCCAGCAGGAACACCCGGACCGGCGCCGGCGCTTCGGCGCCCGCCGTCTTGGTCGCCATCACGCGGCTCCACCTTCGTCACCCCCGCACACTCCCGGCGGGGCCCAGCGGCATCATCCCCGGTCACCGGCCCCGGGCCCAGGGCCCAACGACCCCATTCCGGCCCGACGAACGGCCCCCGGGCCGCTCCCGCACCCCGGAGCGCAGCAGCGGCGCGCCTCCCGGAGGAGACGCGCCGCCCGTACCGCAGGACGCCTCAGCGCCGCCGCGCGCTGCCCAGCCCCGCCAGCAGGAAGGCGAGCGCGACCACCGCCCCACAGACCGCCGCGAGCGCCACCCGGAGGCCCTGGCCGCCCTCGCCCGACAGCAGGATCGCCACCGCGCCCAGCGAGGCGACCGCCGCACCGACGACCAGCCACCCCGCGAGGGCGACGGCGGCGGGGCGCCCGGAGCGCGGCGCCGGCCCGGCGTCCAGCGCAGCCCAGTGGACGGCGCACTCCCGCTGCTCCCCGCGCCGTTCCCATCGGGCCCGGACCCGCAGCGCCGCCCCGCCGACCAGCCCGGCGAGGGCGATCTGTGCGGCGGGCCGCCAGTCGGGCTGGGCGAGCAGCAGCCCGCCGGCCAGCGCCAGGGCCGCCCACCAGAGGACGCAGGCGGCCGCGGCCGTACGGGTGGAGCGGGGCCGGTCGGCGCCGGCCTGGAGGTCGGCGATGGCGGGCAGGTACCAGACGCAGCCGCTCGCGGTGAGGGCGGCGGTACCGATGGCGAGGACGGTGTGGGTCATGGGGCCGGCCTTCCGGGTCGCAGGGGTGGAGCCGTCCCCGCCCGACCGGTGACGGGGCGGCGGGCGGGGACGGCGTTCGGGGTGTGCGGCGTTCGGGGTGTGCGGCGTTCGGGGTGTGCGGCGTTCGGGGGTGGCGACCGCGTCAGCCGTCCGCGGCGGACCGCGCCCGCTCCGCCCGGGTGCGCGGCCGGTCGTAGGCCGCCGGGGTCACGTCGCCCAGGTGGGTGGCCGGTGCGCCGCTGTTCTCCAGGACGTCCCGCGCCGCGATGTCGGGGTGGTGCAGGTCGAAGGCCGGGGACTCGGAGCGGATCCGCGGCAGCCGGACGAAGTTGTGCCGCGGCGGCGGGCAGGAGGTGGCCCACTCCAGCGAGCGGCCGAAGCCCCACGGGTCGTCGGTCTCGACCTTCTCGCCGTACCTGGCCGTCTTCCAGACGTTGTAGAGGAACGGCAGGATCGACAGCCCGAGCAGGAAGGAGCCGATGGTGGACACGGTGTTGAGGGTGGTGAAGCCGTCCGAGGCGAGGTAGTCGGCGTAGCGGCGCGGCATGCCCTCGGCGCCGAGCCAGTGCTGGACCAGGAAGGTGGCGTGGAAGCCGATGGTGAGGGTCCAGAAGCTGATCCGGCCGAGCCGTTCGTCGAGCTTCCGGCCGGTCATCTTGGGCCACCAGAAGTGGAAGCCCGCCATCATCGCGTAGACCACCGTGCCGAACAGCGTGTAGTGGAAGTGGGCGACGACGAAGTACGAGTCGGAGACGTGGAAGTCGATCGGCGGGGCGGCGAGCAGCACGCCGGTGAGACCGCCGAACAGGAAGGTGACCAGGAAGCCGACGGTCCACAGCATCGGTGTCTCGAAGCTGAGCGAGCCCTTCCACATGGTGCCGACCCAGTTGAAGAACTTGACCCCGGTCGGGACGGCGATCAGGAAGGTCATGAAGGAGAAGAAGGGCAGCAGCACCTGCCCGGTGACGTACATGTGGTGCGCCCACACCGTCACCGACAGGCCCGCGATGGCGACCGTGGCGGCGATCAGCCCCGCGTAGCCGAACATCGGCTTGCGGCTGAACACCGGGATGATCTCCGACACGATCCCGAAGAACGGCAGCGCCAGGATGTACACCTCGGGGTGGCCGAAGAACCAGAACAGGTGCTGCCACAGCATCGCCCCGCCGTTGGCCGGGTCGAAGACGTGCGAGCCGAACTTGCGGTCGCATTCGAGGGCGAGCAGCGCGGCGGCCAGGACGGGGAAGACCAGCAGCACCAGCACCGAGGTGAGCAGCACGTTCCAGCAGAAGATGGACATCCGGAACATGGTCAGCCCGGGGGCGCGCATGCAGATGATCGTGGTGATGAAGTTGACCGCGCCGAGGATGCTGCCGAAGCCGGAGAGCGTCACACCCATGATCCACATGTCGGCGCCGACGCCGGGCGAGTGGACAGCGTCGGACAGCGGCGCGTAGAGGAACCAGCCGAAGTCGGCGGCGCCCTGCGGGGTCGCGAAGCCGGCGGCGGCGATCAGCGAGCCGAACATGAACAGCCAGAAGGACAGCATGTTCAGCCGCGGGAAGGCGACGTCCGGGGCGCCGATCTGCAGCGGCATGATCCAGTTGGCGAAGCCGGTGAACAGCGGCATCGCGAAGAGCAGCAGCATCACCGAGCCGTGCATGGTGAAGGCCTGGTTGAACTGCTCGTTGGAGAGGATCTGGGTGCCGGGCCGGGCGAGTTCGGCGCGCATGACCAGCGCCAGGACACCGCCGATCAGGAAGAACCCGAACGCCGACACCAGGTACATGGAGCCGATCGTCTTGTGGTCGGTGGTGGTCAGCAGTCTGACCACGGCCGAACGGGGCCGTCGGGCCCGAACCGACTCCGGTGGTACGGCGGTTGGCGGTGGCGTGGGGTCGCCCTGTGCCGGGGTGGCGCTCAAGGACGCACTCCTTAGGAACGTCGTGCGAATAGCTGGCGATCCATGATCGGGACGCACCGCACCGGCGCCCTAGGGCCGTTCGGCCCGCGCGCCCGGGGCCGCTCGGCCCGCGTTCCGGCGCCCGGACCGGGACCTCCGGTGGCCTCCCGCCGACGCCCCGGTCCCTCGGGCGACGCTCACCCCGTCGACGAGCGCCGCTGGAGAAACACCGGAAGCGCCCCGCGCCCGCGCCCCCGGACCACCCCTGACCGGTAGTCGGCCCGCGCCCCCGCCGCCGGCCCACCGCCGCACCCCGCCGCCCCCGCCCGCCCCGCCCCACCTGCCGCGACACCGCACACCGCGGCGGCCGCCACCCCCTGACGTCCCCTCCCCCGGGTGACCGAAGTGTGCGGGTCGGGTGACCGAACCGGTCCGATTCCGTGCCCTACAGATCGGATCGGCCGTCAAGTAGCCTGCGCCCACGCCGCACCACCGCCGGTCACGCCCCCGCACGCCCCCACCCACGCCCCGGAGGTACGCCGATGCCCCTGGCCCAGCCCGCCGCCCCCGCCCGGCCGCGCTTCTCCGTGCTCGGCCCGCTGACCGGCGAGGTGGACGGCCGGCCGCTCGCCCTCGGCCCGCTCAAGCAGCGGCTGGTGCTCGCCGTCCTGCTGAGCCGCGCCAACACGGCCGTCCCGGTCGACCTGCTCACCGACGCGGTCTGGCCCGAGGAACCGCCGCGCACCGCCCGTAAGAACCTCCAGGTCTACATCTGCACCCTGCGCACCCTGCTCGGCCGCGGCGCCGGCCCCGACCGGCTGGCCCACACCGCCGGAGGCTACCTGCTGCGGGTCGCCGAACCCGAGCTCGACGTCCTGCAGTTCCGCGCCCTCGCCCGGGCCGGCCGGGCCGCCGCCGACGGCGGCGCGCTCGCCCCCGCCGCCCGGCTGCTGCGCCAGGCCCTCGACCTGTGGCAGGGCCCGCCGCTCGCCGACCTGCGCTGCTCGCCCGCCGTCGAGGCGGAGGCCGACCGGCTGGAGGCCCGCTGCCTCGGCGTCCACGAGGACTGGGCGGAGACCGAGTTGGAGCTCGGCAACGCCACGGCCGTCGCCGAGGAACTCGCCGAACTGGCCGAACGCCACCCGCTGCGCGAACGCCTCCAGGCCGCCCGGATGAACGCCCTGCACCTGTCCGGCCGACAGGCCGAGGCACTCGCCGTCTACGACGCCCACCGCCAGCTGCTCGCCCGCGAGTTGGGACTGGAACCCAGCCCCGCCCTGACCACCCGCTACCGGCAGCTGCTCGCCCGCGGTCCCGCCCGGCCCGCCACCTCCGGACCGGCACAGAACGCCGGCCCGAACAGCGCGCTGCTACCCGCCGGCACCGCCGACTTCACCGGTCGCTCCGCCGAACTACGCCAGTTGATCGACGAGTTGGGCGAAAGCGGCGAACGCGTCGCGGTACTCTCCGGCCCGGCCGGCATCGGCAAGACCGCCCTGGCCGTGCACGCCGGACACCTGCTCGCCGACCGTTTCCCGGACGGCCGGCTGCTGATCCGGCTGCGCACCGCGGACGGTACCCCGCGCCCGCTCGCCGACGTCCTCGCCGAACTCGCCGTCCTCACCGGCCGGTCGGGCCCCGGCCCGGCCGACCCGGCCCAGGCCGCCGCCCTCTGGCGGGCCGCACTGGCCGGACGCCGGATGCTGCTGATCCTCGACGACGCCCCCGGCGAGGCCGTGGTCCGCGAACTGCTGCCGGGCTTCGGCCCGAGCGCCACCCTCGTCACCTCCCGCAGCCAACTCGCCGGGCTGGCCTCGGTGCACCGGGTCACCGTCCCGCCCTTCGCCCCCGCCGAAGCCCTCGACCTGCTCGGCCGGATCGTCGGCACCGGGCGGATCGGCGCCGACCGCGCGGCGGCCGCCCGGATCGCCGAGGCCTGCGGGCTGCTGCCGCTCGCCGTCCGGGTCGCCGGCACCCGGCTCGCCGTCCTGCGCCACCTGCCGCTCGCCGAGTACGCGGCCCGCCTCGCCGACCCGGCCGGCGCCCTGGACGAACTCGTCGCCGGGGACGTCACCGTCCGCGCCCGCCTCGACTCCGGCTGGCGCGACCTCACCGACCAGGGGCGCCTCGCCCTCGGCCGCCTCGCCGCCCTCCCGCTCTCCCTGCTCTTCACCCTCCCCGAGGCCGCCGCCGCCCTCGGCCGCCCCGAACGCCTCGCCCTGCGCGCCCTGGAGGCCCTCACCGACACCGGCGCCGTCACCTCCCCCACCGGCGAGGTCACCGCCCACGCCGCCCTCTACGCCCTCCCCCGTCTCACCCACCTCCACGCCCGCGAACACGCCACGACCCTCGCCGACACCCTCACCTGAAGCCGGCCCGGCCCACCGCGCCCCTCACCCCAGCGTCAGCACGTCCAGCGACTCCCCGCCCTCCAGCGCCCGCAGGGCCAGCAGCACGCCCGCCGCCCCGGTGTGCAGGTCCGCCGAGAACCGCCGCAGCCGCATCCCCGGGACGAGCAGCCCCTCCGGCCGCGCCACCAGGTGCCACTGCAGCTTCCGCACCTGCCCGAGGACGCTCTCCCGGCTCGCCGCCCCACCCAGCCGGTCCAACGCCAGCAGCAGCCCGGTCCGGCCCCGGAACAGCCCTGGCTCCCGGACGAACCCGGGTGCGCACACCCGCCGCACATCGGCCAGGAACCCGTCGAACCCGCCCGCGCCGAGCGCCTGGTACTCCCGGGCGACCAGCGCGATCCCGCTGCTGCCCCGGTCGAGGTAGGCCAGCCGCCGCCCCCGGTCGAGGACCTGGACGGACCCGTCCGGCACCCGCACGCACTGCGCCATGGCCCGGGCCAGCGCCGCGCGCCCCGAGGCCAGCAGCCAGTCCTCGCCGGTCCGCTGGTACAGCCTCAGCTGCACCAGGGCGATCCCCGCGAGCCCGTACAGCAGTCCGGCCGCCGCCGGCTCGGCGAGCCCGGCGACGGCCTCGCCGCGCAGCACCGCGTCGAGCGCCCGCGCGTCGGCGAGGGCGTCCGCGAGTTCGCGCGGGCTCCCGAGGGTGTCGGCGAGTCGCAGCCGGGCGAGCGCGGTGCCGGCCCGCCCGCCGTACAGGGCGACGGTGGGCGCGGGCCGGGCCTCGCGGACCTGTGCGACCAGCTCGACCGCCTCCTCGGCGCGCCCGATCCGGGCCAGGACCGCCGCCACCCCGAGCGGCCCGTCGTACAGGCCGCCCGCGCCCGGCCGGGGGCCGCGCCGCCGCATCGCCGCGACCAGCCAGTCCGTGTACTCCTCCGGGCAGGGCGCCCCGGCCCGGTGCAGCGCGTACAGCACGCCGGCCGCGCCGTGCGCGACGCCGGTGCCGCCGTCGGCGAATCCGGCCGGGTCGCCGGGAAAGAGCCGGTCGGGCCGGTCGGGTGTGGCCCCGGCGTGGATCCCGGCGACGAGTTCGTCGCCGACCGCGTCGAGTGCGGGCCCGGCGAGCAGGTCCCGCACCCGCCGCTCGGCGACCGATTCCACCAGCGCCACGGCACCCGGCCGCACCGGCCCCTCCTCCGGCCCGAGCCCGAACCAGTCCCGGGCCCGCCGTTCCAGTCCGGCCAGCTTGCCGGGGTCGCGCTCGGCCAGTTCCGTCACCGGCATCAGCAGCATCAGCCAGGTGGCCCAGAGCATGTAGCGGTCGGCGTCGGCGCCGTCGAGCCCGGGCGGGGGCTGGAGTCCGCCCGCGCCGGCCAGCGGCACCCGGCGGCCGGTGAGCTCGTCCGCGTACTCGAAGTCGACGAGCACCACCGAGCCGTCCGGCCGGACGATGACATTGGCCGGGTGCAGGTCCCCGAACCGGACGCCGCGCTCGTGCAGGGCGCCGAGCGCCTTCTCCAGCCCGGCGACGACCCCGGCCACCCACCCGGCGTACTCGGCCCGCTGCTCGGCGGTGCAGTTCTGGTGCACCAGCGGATAGCGCCGGATCGCCTCGGCGTACAGCTGGACGCCCTCGATGTGCTCCTGGACGAGGAAGGTGTGCTCCCAGACGGTGCGGACCTCGTGCAGCCGGGGCACGCAGTCCAGGCCGGCGAGCCGTTCCAGCGCCCGGCGCTCACGCCGCAGGCGGGTCACGGCATCGTCCCCGGCGGCGTCCAGCCCGGCGTACGGGCGGGCCTCGCGCAGCACCACCCGCTCCCCGGTGCTCCGGTGCTCGCCGAGGTAGATCCCGCCGGCGCTGGAGAACTGCAGCACCTCGACGATCCGGTACGGGAGGTCACCGCCGGCCGCTTCCCGGGCGGCCAGGTGCGGGCGCAGCGCCTCGGGCGGCTCGACCCAGGCGGGCAGCCGGAACACCGGGTCGCGCCGATCGGGGACGAGCGCGCCGGACGGGTCGCGCAGCGCAGGGACGGGCCGCCCGTCGCCGTCCTGGCACCACAGCTCGACGAAGGCGCCGTAGCGCACGTACACCGGGGCCGTCCCGATCCGCAGGTCGGTGAGCACGTACGGCCCTCGGCGGCCCGCCAGCACCTCGGCCAACTCCCCGGCCACCGCGAGGAATTCCGCCTCCGACTCCGGGTAGACGGTGACGAACTTGCCGCTGCTCCCGCGCCCCGTGTACTTGCCGTTCGCGACCCGCAGCGCCGCGTCGCCGCGCAGGAACTTGAAGGTCGTCCGGCGCGCCGTGCAGATCCGCGCGACGGCCGCCAGCGTCTCCTCGGCCTCCTCCGGAACGGCCGAGACGTGGATCTTCCAGCCCTGCTCCGGCAGCCGGGCGCCGTCCGGCCGCAGCGCCGTCCACAGCCCGCGCTGCTCGCGCCGCCAGCCGGCGGGCGGCGCGCCGAGCCCCAGCGGGTACCGGTCGCCCCGGTCGCGGAGCCGGCCGGGGGTGTCGTAGTACGTCGGGTCGGCGAGACAGTACAGCTGGGTCTCCTGGGCGCCGGCCATGGCACGCCTCCTCTTCCGGGTCGCTGGACGGTTCAGACCGCCTGACACATGGTGAGCGGCGTCGCGGAGTTGGGGCACGCACCTCGCCGCGTTGTCGTCAGTCGCCGCAGCTCCGCTGCTACTCCCTCCTCCGCCTTGCGATGCACGCACCCCAACGCCGCTCCTTCACCCACCCACCATGTGCCAGGCGGTCTCAGACGGCGGGCACCGGCGCCGGGCCGCGCCGGACCGGCGGCGCCCAGGTGACCACGGCCGCGCAGAGCGCGATGCCGAGCGCCAGCAGGGCGAAGGTCCTGGTGCCGCCGAGGGTGCCGAGCAGCGCGCCGCCCGCCAGCGGGCCGAACGGCTGGACCAGGGTGGAGAGGAAGCCGGCGGCGCTCTGCACCCGGCCGATCCGGTCGGGCGGCGCGGCGAGCAGCATGCCCGAGACGAAGCCGATGCTGGCGACCGTGGACAGGCACATGCACACCGCGCAGAGCAGCCCGATCAGCACCGGCACCCGGGTGAGCACCAGCACGCCTGCGGTGGCGGCGGCCGCCCAGCAGCTGAGCGCCACCAGGCTGCCGTCGCGCGCCCTGGCGTCCAGCTTCGGGGCGAGCAGCGCGCCTGCGAGGGCACCGGCCGCGGTGCAGGAGACCACGGTGCCGCCGCCGACGCCGGAGCGGCCGCCGTCGGAGGCGACGGCCAGGGTGGCGAACATCAGCGCGCTGAACGCGAAGTTCATCCCGAGCCCGAAGATCAGCAGCAGGGTGCGCAGGTAGGGCTGGCGCCAGATGAAGGTCAGCCCGGCGGTCAGCTCGCTGCGGCTGAACACCGCCCCGCTCCTGGCGGCGGGCACCGAGCGGGTGCGCATCAGCGCCACGCAGATGGTGGAGAGCAGCAGCCCGACGCCCTCCGCGAGGAAGGGCAGCACCGGGTGCCAGGCGAACAGCGCGCCGCCGCCGAGCGGCCCGATCAGCCGGGCGGCGGCGCCGCGCGCCTGCATCCGGGAGGAGGCCGCGCGGACTTGTTCGCGCGGCACCGCCGCCCGCAGCAGGCCACCGGCGGCGGGTCCGTAGGTGCTGGCGATCAGCGCCCCGGCGGCGGCCACCAGCAGGACCAGCGGCAGCGGGGTGTGGCCCCGCAGGACGGCGATCACCAGCGCGGTGACGGCGAGCAGGCTGCCGACGTCGCACACCCGCATCAGCCGGCGTCGCTCGATCCGGTCGGCGAGGACGCCGCCGGGCAGCATGGTGAGCAGCAGTGCGCCGACCGACACGGTGCCGATGGCGCCCGCCTGGGCGGCCGATCCGGTCTCCCGCAGGACCAGCAGGGGCAGGGCGATCGAGGCGAGTTGGGAGCCGAGCGAGGCCAGCAGGCCGCCGACCCAGAGCAGTCGGAAGTCCCGGTTACGGGAGAGCGGGGTGGGCTCCATGGCCGTCCTCCGGCGTGGGGGGGTGGTGGAATCGGGCCGGGGCGGTCCCGCGTCGGCAGGACCGCCCCGGAACGCCTTGCGCCGCCCGGCGGTCGGGGGCGGTGGTGCGACCGCGCCCGTGCCGGACACCGCTGACCTGCCGCCGGTCAGGAGGCGGAGGTCTCGGCGGAGTTGACGTAGCTGATCAGGCTGAAGCAGTTGCCGTCGGAGGCGTCCTGAAGGACCTTCATCGCCTGCAGGTCCAGGACGTTGGCGGCGTGCGCCTCGACCTCGGGGGTCTCCTCGCCGTCCTCGCCGACGGTCTGGTCGATGTTCTCGGCCATGGCTGAACTCCCTTCACTGGGTTGATCGGTAGGGGTTCGACGGAGGGTGGTCCGCCGTGCTGAAGACGGTAGGGACGTGGGGCTGCGCACGGCCTGGGAACCGGTACGGCGGCGGTATGGCCGCAGGTCACGGCGCCGTCGACGGCCCCCGTCGGCCCCACGGGCCCGCCCGGCGGGCCCCCGCACCCGCTCCGAGCTGCGGCCATACCACCCGCAAGCCGGCTGCGAACCGGGCCCGAAGCCGGCCCGGGGAGCCTGGCCCGGCACGCCCGCACGCCCGGACCCGCCCCGCGTTCCCCGCACCGCGAAGGACTAGCGAAGGACTGCCGCCATGCCCTGCCCACTCTGCGCCCAACTCGCGAGCACGAACGACCAGTTCTGCCCCTCCTGCGGCACCTCCCGGGCCGCCGCCCTCGACCTGGCCGCCGAGGAGCGCAAGCTGGTCACGGTGGTCTTCTGCGACCTGGTCGACTCCACCGCCCTGTCCGGCGCGCTCGACCCGGAGACCCTGCGCGAGGTGATCCTGCGCTACTTCGAGCGGATGCACCGTCAGATCGAGGCGCACGGCGGCACCTTGGAGAAGTTCATCGGGGACGCGGTGATGGCGGTGTTCGGCGTCCCGGTGATCCGCGAGGACGACGCCCACCGGGCGCTGGCCGCCGCGCTCGCCATGCTGGAGGACCTGGAGGACCTCAACACCGAGCTGGACGCCACCCTCGGGGTCCGCCTGGACGTCCGGATCGGCGTCAACACCGGCCAGGTGGTGGCGGGTTCGGACGCCTCGGCGCGCCAGGCCCTGATCTCCGGCGAGACGGTGAACATCGCCGCCCGGCTGCAGACCCAGGCCGCGCCCGGCCAGGTGCTGATCGGCCCGCAGACCCTGCGCGCGGCCGGGCCGGCCGCCCAGGTGCACGAGGTCGGCCCGCTGCGGCTCAAGGGCAAGACCGAGCCGGTCACCGCCTACCGCCTGGTCGGGCTGGACGAGGACGACCCCGAGCTGCTGCGCCGCTTCGACGTCCCGCTGGTCGGCCGCGAGCGCGAACTCGCCCAGTTGGACGCTGCGTTGGCCCGGACGGCCGGCGGCCACGGCGCCGAGCTGCTGCTGGTCGTCGGCGAGGCCGGGATCGGCAAGACCCGGCTGGTGCGCGAGTGGCAGGAGCGGGTGGGGCGGCACAGCGCGCGCTGCGGCACCGGCCGCTGCCGCAGCTACGGCGAGCAGGGCGTCCTGGCCCCGCTGGCGGACGCCGTCCGGGCCCTGCTGGGCGACCGGGGGGCGACCGCGCCCGTCGAGGCGCTGGCCCGGCTGGACGCGGCCACCGCCCCGGGGGTGGGCGCCGAGGAGTCCCTGGACCGGCTGGCCGCGATCCTGCGCGGGCGCACCGTCGAGCGCCCGGCTGTGCTCGTCCTGGACGACTGCCAGTGGGCCGGCCCGGTGCTGCTGGACGCCGCCGAGCGGCTGGTCGCCGCACTCGGCCCGGCCCCGGTGCTGCTGCTCTGCCTGACCCGCCCCGAGCTCCCGGCCTCCCGCCCGGAGCTGCCGGCGCTGCCGGTCGGCGGCCTGTCCTGGGACGAGTCGGCCCTGCTGGCCGCCCAGTTGACCGAGCTGAGCGCCCACCAGGACGCGGTGCCGACCCGCCTCCTGGAGCGCGCCGAGGGCAACCCGCTGCACCTGGAGGAACTGCTGGCCGCCCTCACCGAGGCGGACGGCCCCACCCTCGCCGACGAACTCCCGCCCACCGGCCGGGCGCTGCTCAGCGCCCGGATCGACGACCTGGAGCGGGACGAGCGCACCACCCTGGACCTCTCCGCCGTCCTCGGCCGTGCCTTCACCGCCGCCGAACTCGCCGAACTCGCCCACGGCGGCGCCGACCAGGACGTCTTCGCCGACCCCGAGGACGACGTCTTCACCGGCCCGATCGACGGCCTCCCCGGCCTGCCCGAGACCGGCGACGCCACCCCGCCGCGGTTGCACGCCGCGCTCGCCCGGCTGGCCGAGCGCCGCCTGGTCGAACCGGCCGGCACCAGCTTCCGGTTCAGCAGCGGCCTGGTCCAGGAGTCGGTCTACCAGTCGATGTCCAAGCGCGCCCGCGCCGAGCGCCACGAGCGCGCCGCCGACCTGCCGGCCGTCCGCGCCGCCGGGGCCGCCGCCGTCGGCGGCCACCTGGAGCGCGCCCACCGCTACCGGCTCGAACTCGGCCTGCTGGACGCCCGGACGGACTCCCTGCGCACCCGCGCGGCGGCCGCGCTCGGCCTGGCCGGCGCGCAGGCCCTCGGCCACGCCGACCTGCCCGCCGCCACCGACCTGCTGGAGCGCGCCGTCCGGCTGCACTACCCGAACGAGCGCACCGCCGGCCCCACCCTGCGCCGCCTCGGCGAGGCCCGGCTGGCGCTCGGCCGCGCCGAGGAGGCCCTGCCCGTCCTGGCGCAGGTCCGCGATTCGGCCGCCGACCCGCTGGACGCCGCGCACGCCCGGCTCGCCCTGGCCGCCCGCGGTCTGCCGCCCGGCCCGGAGCAGCCCGCCGCCACCGCCCGCGCCGTCCTGCCGCTGTTCACCGACCTCGGGGACGACCTCGGCCAGGCCCGCGCCCGGCTGCGGCTGGCCGAGGAGCACCTGCTGGCAGGTCGGCACACCGAGGCGGAGCGGCTGCTGGACGACGCCCTCGGCCACGCCGCCCGCACCGACGCCGAGTTGGACCGGGCCGCCGTGCTGGCCGCCCTGGCCGCCTCGCTGCTGGCGGGCCCCGAGCCCGTGCCGAACGCCGTCTTCCGGCTGCGGGCCCTGCTCGCCGGGCACGGCGCCGGCCACCGGACCGTCCGGGTCGCGCTGAACGGCCCGCTGGCCGTCCTGCTCGCCCTGCGCGACCGGCCCGGCGAGGCCGAGCTGCTGCTGGCCGAGGCCAACGGCCTGGCGGGCGAGCTGTCGCTGGCCGACGCGATGATCTCGCTGCCGGCCCTGACCGCCCAGGCCGCGGCGGCCACCGGCCAGACCGGGCAGGCCCTGGACCTGCTCGCCGACGCCGCCGAGGTCGCCCGCCGGCTGGGCGCCGCCGCCCCGCTGCCCCGGCTCGCCCTCACCACCGCCCGCGTCCTGCTGGACACCGACCGCCCGGGCCCGGCCGCCCGCCACCTGGACGGTGTCGACGCCGCGGCCGCGCTGCCGCCGGTGCTGGCGATCGAGCTGGACGCGCTGCGCGGCCGGCTCGCCGCCGCCGGGGGCGAGGCCGAGCCGGCACTGGAGCTGACCGGGTCCGCCGTCCGGGCCGCCGAGGCCACCGAGTCGCTGCTGCTACAGGCGCTCACCGCGCTGGACCGCGCCCACGCGCTGCTGCTGCTCGACCGGCCCGCGGAGGCCGCCGTGGCGGCCGCCACCGCCCGGGACCGGTTCGCCGCCAAGGGCCACCTGCCGGGTGTGCGCCGGGCCGAGCGCCTCGGGGGCACCCGGTGAGCGGCCCGGCCGGCCTCACCTGGAGCCTGCGTGGCCGGGCCGCCGCGGACCTCCCGGTGCTCGCCGACACCGCCGCCCCGGACGGCGGGAGCACCGGCAAGGGGGTGCGGGTCTGCGTCGTGGACTCCGGCATCGAGCCGGACCACCCGCTGGTCGGCCCGCTGGACGGCTCCTGGGCGGTGGTCAAGGACCCGACCACCCGGGAGCTGGTGATCCGCCCCGACCACACCGGCGACACCTGCGGCCACGGCACCGCCTGCGCGGGCATCATCCGCCGCACCGCCCCGGACTGCGAGCTCTACAGCGTCCGGGTGCTGGGCGAGCGCTTCACCGGCACCGGCGACATGCTGATCGCCGGTCTGCGCTGGGCCGTCGAGCAGGGCTTCGACGTCGTCAACCTCAGCCTCTCCACCACCCGGACCCGCTTCCTGGAGGAGCTGCACGCGATCGCCGACGACGCGTTCTTCGCCCGCACCGCGATCGTCGCCTCCGCCCACAACACCCCGGTGGAGAGCTACCCCTGGCGGTTCTCCTCGGTCATCTCGGTCGGCAGCCACCAGGAGGACGACCCGGCCCTGCACCTGTACAACCCGGCGCCGCCGGTCGAGTTCTTCGCCCCCGGCCAGAACGTCCGGGTGCCCTGGCTCGGCGGCGCCACCATCCGTACCACCGGCAACAGCTTCGCCACCCCGTACGTCGCCGGGCTGTGCGCCCGCATCCTGTCCGGCCGCCCGAGGCTGACGACGTTCCAGCTGAAGAGCGCGCTCTACCTCACCGCGGCCAACGTCCAGGTCGGCGGCGGCACCCGCCCGTCCACCCCCACCACGGAGGCGCCCGATGACCCTCAGCACTGATCCCGCCGTCGACCCGCTGGCCCGCGAGCTGCTGCAGTCCGTGGTGGACGTGGCCCGCGCGATCTTCGGCGCCGAGGCCGGTTCGGTCTGCCTGCTCGACGAGGCGGCCGGCGAGCTGGTGTTCCAGGCCGTCTCGGGGCGCGGCGAGGAGTCCCTGGTGGGCCGCCGGTTCCCGGCGGGCAGCGGCATCGCGGGCTGGGTCGCCGCCTCGGGCGAGCCGATGGTGGTCGACGACCTGGGCGCCAACCGCACCTTCGACCGGGCGTTCGCCGAGTCCACCGCGTACGTGCCGAACGCGCTGATGGCGGCGCCGCTGACGCACGGCAGCAAGGTGCTGGGCGTCCTGGAGGTGCTGGACCCGGCCCCGCAGGCCCGGGCCAGCCTGCCCGAGCTGGACCTGCTCGCCCTGTTCGCCCGCCAGGCCGCCGCCGCCCTGCGGGTGATCGCCGAGCGCGCGCCCGCCCCGGCGGCGGTGCCCGACCGCGCCGCCGCGCTCGACCTGCTGGCCGATCTGGAGGAGCTGCTGCGCCGTCAGCCGTAGGGCGTGCCCCAACGCCGCCACGCAGGCGGGGGTTTGAAGACAGGCCCTACGGCCCGCCCTACGCCGGTGCCAGCCGTACCAGCGCGCCGCGCTCCAGCGCCGCGTACACCGCGCCGTCCGGGCCGAGGGCGATGCCGTGCGGCTCGGCGCCCGGGCCGGGCAGCCGGTAGCCGTCGAGGTGTCCGTCGACGGTGAGCACCCCGATCCGGCCGGCGCCCCACTCGGTGAACCAGAGCCGGCCGTCCGGTCCGCAGGTGATCGCGTGCGGCCGGGCCGCCCGGTCGGCCAGCGGGTACTCGGTGGCCTCGCCGTCCACCGTGATCCGGCCGACCAACCCGCCGCCGATGCCGACGTACCAGAGCGCGCCGTCCGCCCCGGCGGTGATCCCGACCGGGGCGGTGCCCTCGGTGGGCAGCGGGTGGACGGCGACCTCGCCCCCGACGGTGATCCGGGCGACGGCGTTCGCCTGGTTGAGCGTGCACCAGAGCGCGCCGTCCGGGCCCGCCGTGATCAGCGACGGGAAGGACCCGGGCTGCGGCAGCGGGTACTCCGTCACCTCGCCGTCCACGGTGATCCGCCCGATCCGGTCGGCGTTCAGCTCGGTGAACCAGAGCGCCCCGTCGGGCCCGGCGGCGATCCCGTACGGCCCGGCGCCCGCCGTCGGCACGGCGAAGGAACCCGCCTTCCCGTCGGTGTCGATCCGCCCGATCCGGTGGTCGCGCATCCGGGTGAACCAGAGCGCGCCGTCCGGGCCGGCGGTGATCACCGAGGGCCCGCACTCCGGCGCCCCGAGCCCGTACCGCTCGACCGTGCCGTCCGCCGCCAGCCGCCCGATCTCCCCGGTGTGCACCAGCGTGAACCACACGCCGCCGTCCGGCCCCACCGCGACCCCGTACGGTCCGGCCCCCTCCTCGGCGACCTCGATCAGCTCCATGACCCGTTCCATGCGAACCCCCTCGCCGCTATCACGACTTCCGTCGCATTAGAGATCTTCGCACGCCCGTCCCGGCCCCGGCAACCGGGTTGCCTCCGTTGCCCGCACGGCGGGCGGCACGCGGGGCGGGGACGCCGCGCAGGACGGAGACGATGCCCACCCCGGCAGCGCAGACCGGCACGGCGAGCAGGGCCCCGAGGATGCCGGCGATCCCGGAGCCGGCCACCACGGCGACCATGATGGTGGCCGGGTGCAGCTCCACCGTCCGGCTCTGGATGAGGGGTTGGAGGACGTTGCCCTCGATCAGCTGGACCGCCATCACCACGGCGAGCGCCCACGCCGCCGTCCCGAGCCCACCGTCGGCGAGCGCGACCAGCACGGACACCGCCCCGGACAGGAAGGCCCCGACGAACGGGATGTAGGCGCCCATGAACACCAGCGCGCCCAGCCCCGGCGCGCCCGGCACCCCGAGCGCCACCAGACCGATGGTGATGAAGGTGGCGTCGATCAGCGCGATCAGCGTGGTGCCGCGCATGAAGCCGGCCATCGCGTCGAAGGCCCGCTCGGCGCAGGCGGTGACGGTCTCGGCGCTGCGCTCGGGCAGGTAGGAGCGGATCGTGTCGCCGGTGCGGTGGCCGTCCCGGAGGAAGAAGAACACCAGCGCGAGCGCCAGCACCCCGCCGGCGATCAGCTGGGTGGCCAGGCCCAGCCCGGACAGCACGCCGTTGGTGATGGTCGAGACCAGCGAGTTGGTCTCCCCCTTGGCGTTGTCCAGCGCGTGCCGGATCTTCTCGCCGGTCGGGCCGAGCCACTCGGCGAGCCTGCTGCCGGACTGCTGGAGGGACTCGGCGATCTGCGGGGCGCTGTGCACCAGCGCGTTGACCAGCAGCGCGATCACCCCGCAGACGGCCGCGACCAGCAGCACGCAGGTGAGCCCGGCGGCCAGCCCCCGACTGACGCCCCGCCGGACCATCCACGGCACCGCCGGGTAGAGCAGCGAGGTCCCGAGCAGCGCCAGTACCACCGGCACGGTGGCGGCCCGCAGCTCGACCAGTGCGAAGACCAGCAGCGAGGCGACGGAGAGCAGCAGGATCACCGCCGCCGACCAGGCGGCCGCCTGCCGGACCACCGGCGGCAGCATCAGATACGGCCTGCGGTGGTCCGGCGCGTAGTCCACCGGCTGCTCCGCTCGCGCACGTTCCTCATCCGCACGCTGCTCCGGCACGGCCACCTCCGCCTGGCTCGTCGACGAGTCCGAATCGCCCCATCTCAACAGACCACCCGACATCGCGCCCCTTTTCGCCGGCACCCCTGGCGGGCCCGGGCCGACACGATGCCCGGCCCACCGCCGGGAGAGGCGCCGCCGGTCAACGGTGCAGCCGATTCAATCCGCCCCCGTACGTCGCGTACAGAGCGATCGGCGCGCCTCACCTCATCGAGCGATTCGCCCTGACACCGGCCTTCGAGCGCCGGACGTCAGTTCTCCTCCAAGGAGCCGCCGAGGTGGCGGACCACCGCGAGGGGCTCCAGGGTGCTGCGGGTGAGCAGGTGCTGACGGGTCGGCAGGGCACCGCCCGGTTCCCGAGGGGTCAGCACGCTTACCGGCGGCCGTCCAGGACGGCGCGCAGCACGTCGATCCGGTTGCTGGTGATGGAGGCGACCCCGGTGTCGCGCAGCCGGCGCATGGTGCGGCGCAGGTCGGCGGTCCAGGTGGAGACCGCGAGCCCGGCGTCCGCGGCGGCGGCGGTGAACTCGGGGGTGACGAGGCCGAACGGCGGATTGAGGTAGCGCGGGCGCAGGTCGTCGAGCAGGGCGCGGACGGGCAGCCGGGGTTGAGTCCAGGTGAGGGCGATCTCGACGTCCGGGGTCAGCGCGCGGACGGCGAGCATGGCGGTGGCGGGACCGCAGAAGGCGACCAGCCGTTCGGCGCCCAGGTCGGTGACGACGGACCAGGTGGCGGCGGCGGGGCCGGGGTCGTCGAGGTCGATGAGCAGCCGGGGGCCGTCGGCGGCCGCCACGACCTTGATCGCCTCGGCGAGGGTCGGGACCACGAGCGGCCCCTGGCGCAGCCCGTCGAGCTGCTCGGCGGTCACCCGGCCGATCGACCGCGGGTCGCCCCAGAGGCGTTCCAGGGTGCGGTCGTGCAGCAGGACGGGCACCCGGTCGCGGGTGAGCTGGACGTCCACCTCGACGGCGTCGGCGCCGGCGGCGAGCGCGGACTCGATCGAGGGCAGGGTGTTCTCGCGGTGGCGGTACGGATCGCCGCGGTGGGCGACGGCGAGCACCGGGCGGCGGTCGGCGGGGGCGGTGCGGTCTGCGGCGGTCATCGGATCAGCCCCGCGATCCACGGGGTGAGGTCGCGCATGCCGACGCTCTCGCGGTAGCCGGGCTCACCGGGAACGGTGACGATCATGGTGGTGGACGGCGGGAAGGTCCGCGCCTTGACGTGCACCAGGCCGCTCCAGACCGAGTTGAGGAAGGCGGGCACGCTGTCGCGCCGGACGTCGAAGGCGATGCCGTCGAGCGTCACCACGGCCTCGTCGTGGGTGAACAGGCGGACGGCGATCTCGGGGCGGCCGCCGAACTCCAGCAGTGCCTCGTGCGGGATCGGGGCGGGTTCGCCGTCCCCGCCGTAGTTGCCGGCCAGGCCGGCGAAGGTCTGGTCGCGGCCGATGTCGTGCTGGGCGCGGACCTCCCGGCCGTGCCGGGCGGCCAGCTCCTCGACCGCGCGGACGGCGCTCTGGGTGGTCGGCAGGTGCGGGTGGGACATCCCTGGCGGGGCCTCTCGTTCGGAACCGGATCGGGCGGGACTCGGTACGGGCGGGACTCGGTACGGGACTGGGGACTACGGACTAGCGCCGTTCGATCATCACATTGGTGGACTTGATGACCGCCGTGGCGGGTGCACCGGGGACGAGGTTCAGCTCCTCCGCCGACTCCCGGCTGATCAGCGACACCACCCGGAACGGCCCCGCCTGGATCTCCACCTGGGCGGCCACGTCGCCGAGCACCACGTTGGTGACGATCCCGGGAAAGCGGTTGCGGGCCGAGGACGGGCGGCCCTCGGCCTCGACGTTCTCCGGCCGGGCCAGCTCACGGGCGAAGGCGGCGAGGTCGGCGCCGGGGATGATCCGGTGGCCGTGCTCGTCCCGCTCGGCCGCGACCCGCCCGGCGTCCACCCAGCGCCGCAGGGTGTCGGCGCTGACGCCGAGCAGCGCCGCGGCCTCGCCGATGCGGTACGGGTTGACCGGCGCCTCGGGCTGGCCCATGTGCGACTCCTGACACTGACTCTGGCTCTGGCTCTGACTCTGGCTCTGCGGATGACACCGGCCATGGGGCACGGGGACGGCGCACCCGGGGCGGGCCGTCGCCGTCATCCTGCCGTACCGGCGGCCGGGGCCGCCAAGCGAGCCGGGTCAGGGCTCGCCGAAGAGGTCCCGCCGCACCGCGTCCCCGGCGGTGAGGACGGCCCCGGCCAGCACCGCGCCGCCGCCCGCCGTCCCGGCCCGGACCTCGGTGCGCAGCGGGGAGAGCTCGGCCAGCCGCCGTTCGACCCGGCCGGCCAGCTCGGCACCGCCGGCCCGGCCGATCTCGCCGCCGAGCACCACGCAGCCCGGGTCGAGGACGACGCAGATGCCGGCCGCGCCGATGGCGATCCGCTCGGCCAGCGCGTCCAGGAACGGCCCGCCGGGCTCGCCCGGGCCGAGTGCGGTCAGCGCCGCGCGGACGGCCGCCTCGGCGGCGGGGGCGTCCCCGGCCGCGAGGACGTCCCCGGCGGGGAGGGGCAGCGCATGGGCGCGGGCGAGGTCACAGACCGCGGCGCTGCCGGCCAGGCTGTGGAAGCCGCCGTCGCAGCCGGTGGCGCTGGGCAGGCTGCCGGTGCCGGGGACGGGCAGGAAGCCGATCTCGCCGGTACCGCCGGAGAAGCCGCGGCGCAGCCGCCCGTCCAGGACGACGCCGGCGCCGACGCCGTGGCCGAGCCAGAGCAGCACGAAGGTGTCGCGGTCGCGGGCGGCGCCGATCCGGTACTCGGCCCGGCCGGCCAGGTTGACCTCGTTCTCCAGGATCACGTCGGTGCCGGGCAGCCGCCGCAGTTCGGCGAGCAGGTCGGCGTGCCAGGCGGGGAGCTTCCCGGTGCTGTTGAGGCTCCCGGTGGCGGGGTCGACCAGCCCGGGGGCGCCGACCGCGACGGTGTGCAGCCGCTCGACCCCGACGCCGCGCGCGGTGTCCAGCAGGGTGCGCACGAGGCGCCCGGCGAGGTCGGGCGCCCCGCTCTCCTCGACCGGGACCTCGGCGCCGGCCAGGGTGCGCCCGGCGAGGTCGGCGACGACCAGGCTGACGCCGCCGGAGCGCACGTCGAAGGCGGCGATGTGGGCGCGGGAGGCGACCAGCGCGTAGAGCCTGGCGTTGGGGCCGCGGCGCTGCTCGCCCCGTTCGCCGACGAGGGCGACCAGGCCGGTGCGCTGGAGGCGGTCGAGCAGGTCGGCGACGGTCGGCCGGGAGAGGCCGGTGAGGTCGCGCAACTCGGTCGCGGTCAGGGGGCCCTGTTCGAGGAGCAGGTTGAGCGCCAGCCGGTCGTTGATCGCCCGGGCTGTGCTCGGTGTGGCCGAACGCGCGGTGGTCATGGCCGCTCATCCTTCCAGAGTGTTTCTATCAGGGTCCCTTCCTGATAATTTTATCGAACCCTCCGCCGGACGGCTGACTCCGCCGCGCGGACCGCACGGGGTACACGTACACCACCCACAGGGCACCGTCGCGCCCCACCACGCGCGACCCGGGAGGGACCACCGGATGAGCACGACCGCACAGCCACTGGAGCCGCTGACCGCCCCACGCCGGGCCAGGGCGAGCATCGCCCTGGTCTTCGGCGTGCACGGCGCCGTCAGCGGCAGCTTCGTCACCCGCATCCCGTGGATCCAGGACCGCCTCGACCTCTCCCCCGGCCAGCTCGGCCTGGCCCTGGTGATGCCCGCCATCGGCTCCTCCCTCGCGATGCCGCTGGCCGGCCGGTTCGTCCACCGCTACGGCGGCCGGGCGGCGGTCCGCGGACTGATCTCGCTCTGGTGCCTGGCCCTCGCCCTGCCCGCGCTCGCCCCCTCACTGCCGGTGCTGTGCGCGGCGCTGCTCGCCTACGGCGCCACGGCCGGGATGGCGGACGTCGCGATGAACGCGCAGGGCGTGGAGATCGAGCAACGGCTCGGCCGCTCGATCATGTCCGGGCTGCACGGGATGTGGAGCGCGGGCGGGCTGCTGGCCTCCGGCTTCGGCATCCTCGCCGCCCACCTCGGCCTCGACGCCCGGCTCCAGCTGGCCGTCACCGCGCTGGTGCTGCTCGCCCTGGCGCAGCCGATCTGCCGGGGCCTGCCCGACCTGCGGGCGCCGGAGGAGGCGGAGGCGCCGCCACGGTTCGCACTGCCGCCGCGCAGTTCGCTGGCGATCGGCCTGGTCGGCTTCTGCGCCGTCTTCGCCGAGGGCGCCTCGATGGACTGGAGCGGCGTCTACCTGCGGGACGTCACCGGCGCCTCGGCCACCGTCGCGGCCGCCTCCTACACCGCCTTCTCGCTCACCATGGCCGCCAGCCGCCTCGCCGGGGACGCGGTGATCCGCCGGCTCGGCGCCGTCCGCACCACCCGCCTCGGCGGCGCCGTCGCCACCGCCGGCGGCCTGCTGGTGGTGGCCGCCGACAGCCCGGCGCTCGCCATCCCCGGCTTCGCCCTGATCGGTGTCGGCATCGCGGTCACCGTCCCGCTGGCCTTCGCGGCGGCCGGACGGATCGGCAGCAACCCCAGCCAGTCCATCGCGGGCGTCGCCACCGTCACCTACACCTCCGGCCTGGTCGCCCCGGCGATCATCGGCGCCCTCGCCCAGGCGACCTCGCTGACCGTCTCCTTCGGCCTGGTCACCGCACTCGCCTTCGCCCTGCTGCTGAGCGCCGGAGCCCTGCGCCGGGCCGAGCCGAATTCCACCGACGCCGCCGGGAATGTGACCGCAATGTCACCGGAAAGCACTTCCAATAAAGATCTCTCCGCGATATGATCAGAGAATTCCGGGGAATTCCTCGCTAATATCGCCGACTGCCGGGCGCATCCGCGTCCGGCAGTTTTCGCGATC
Organism: Kitasatospora sp. NPDC087861; assembly: GCF_044742585.1. NCBI lineage: Bacteria > Bacillati > Actinomycetota > Actinomycetes > Kitasatosporales > Streptomycetaceae > Kitasatospora > Kitasatospora sp. NPDC087861. The sequence continues at coordinate 41,951 of NZ_JBIUUS010000038.1, read as the reverse complement.
CGCGGAGGAATCCCCCGTGTGCTACGACCCCGACGCCGCCCCGCCCGCCTTCACTCCCGCGCTCTGGCCCCTGGCCGAGGCCTCGGCACTCACCCTGACCTCGGCGGACGGCACCGAGTTCGCCGCCTTCCTGGCCCGCCCGGAGGTGGCCACCGGGGCCGGCGTCCTGATTCTGCCGGACAACAGGGGGCTTTCCGGCTTCTACCGGCAGACCGCCGCCCGACTCGCCGAACAGGGCCACCCCGCGCTCGTCCTCGACTACTACGGCCGCACCGCCGGAGCCGACCCGGAAAACCGCCCGACGGAATTCGGCGAACTGCCCGGCCTGCTCCCCCACCTGCTCGCGCTCACCCCCGAGGGCCTGGACGCCGACATCGCCGCCGGCCTCGACCGGCTGCGCGCCGCCGGGCCGGCCGAGGTGGTCGCGCTCGGCTTCTGCTTCGGCGGCCGTCAGGCCTTCCGCACCGCCGCGCCCCGCTTCGGGCTGGCCGGCGCGGTCGGCTACTACGGCCACCCCGACACGATCAACGGCGCCCCGGGGCCCACCCAGCTCGCCGCCGGCCTCACCGCGCCGATCCTGGCTTTCTGGGGCGGCGCCGACGAACACATCCCGCGCGCCGCCGTCGACGCCTTCGACGCGGCGCTCACCGCGGCCGGCGGGCCGCACGAGTTCGTCACCTACCCGGGCGCGCCGCACAACTTCTTCGAGCTCTCCGCTGTCGAATACTCCGAGGCGGCCCGGGACTCCTGGCAACGCCTGCTGGGATTCCTCGCCGGCCGCACCGCATCCGCGACCCCCCGGAGGACGATCTGATGTTCCCTCGTACCCGGCTCCTCGCCGCCACCGCCGTCCTCGCCACCGCCACGGTGGCGCTCACCGCCCCACCCGCCCCGGCGGCCACCACCGACTTCGGGCCCGCCGAGATCCGCACCGGCATGTACCCGGGCCCGAACGACCTCTGCCTGGAGGTCGCCGACTGGCGCACCGACGACGGCGCCCCGGTCCGGATCTGGACCTGCACCGGCGGCGCCAACCAGCAGTGGACGCAGACCGCCCGCGGCTGGGTGAACCTGAACAGCGGCAAGTGCCTGGACATGCCGGCCTTCAGCACCACCTGGGGCACCCAGGCCGACCAGTGGACCTGCGACGGCGGCGCCAACCAGAGCTGGAGCGACCCTCCGGCCAGCCACCCCGGAACGCCCCGCCGGATCGTGAACGGCTACAGCGGCCTCGTCCTGGACGTCTCGGGCGGCGCCCTGACCAACGGCACCCCGGTGATCCAGTGGGAGTACCACAGCGGCGACAACCAGTTCTGGCACTACAACCCGGAGAAGCCGCCGTACAGCTGATCACGGCGGCGGGACGCGGTCGCCGGCCGCTCCGGGGAACCGGTTAGGCTCGGCCGGTGCCCGCACCCGCAACGCCCCCGCCCGTCGCCGCCGAGCCGCCACCGTCCGGCCCCGCGCCGCGTTCGCCGTGGTGGCGGTTCGCGCTGCTGGTGGTGCTGCTCGGCGCCGCGGCCGGTTCGCTGCTGCTGTGGAACCCGACGGCGCTGCTGGACGGCGGGCTCGCCCACCGGATGCCCGGGTACTGGTTCGCCCCGCTGTTCGCCGCCGTGTACGCGCTCGGCACCCTCGCCTTCGTCCCCCGGCCCGCGCTGAACGCCGCCGCCGGACTGCTGCTCGGCATCCAGCAGGGCGTCCTGCTGGCGGTGCTCGGCACCACGCTCGGCGCGGCCATGGCGTTCGGGCTCGGCCGGGGACTCGGCCGCGAGGCGCTGCGCCCGTACCTGCGCGGGCGGGTGCTCGGCACGCTCGACCGGCGGTTCACCGAGCAGGGCTTCCGCAGCGTGCTGGTGCTGCGGCTGCTGCCGGGCATGCCGTTCCAGGCTGCCAACTACGGCGCGGCCTTCTCCGGGGTCCGCTTCCCGCCCTTCCTGTTCGCCACCGCGATCGGCGTGGTGCCGACCACCGCCGTGTACGTGACGGCGGCGGCCAGCGCGGGCGAGCCGGGCTCGGCGGCCTTCCTGGTGTCGGCCGGGGTGATCGCGCTGCTCGTGCTGGGCAGCGTGGTCGGGCTGTGGCGGGCCACGGTGGCCCGTCGCCGCGCACAGGCCGCCTGAGGGGCGCTCGGCAAATCGTTCGCGCCCACCGGTCGTCGGACCCCAGGATGGCCCGCATGACCGAACTCTCCCCGCGGGTCGACCCGCCGATGGCCGCCGACGAGACCGCCATGCTCACCGCCTGGCTCGACTACCACCGCAGCACCCTCGCACTCAAGTGCGAGGGTCTGACCGACGACCAGCTGCGACTGCGCTCCGTCCCGCCGTCCGGCCTCTCGCTGCTCGGCCTCGTCCGGCACATGGCCGAGGTGGAACAGCACTGGTTCCAGGTCATCCTGTGCGGCGAGGAGCTGACCAGCGGCCACTTCTGGACGGAGGCCGACGAGGACGGCGACTTCAACGGGGTGGACACCGCCGACGTCGCGGCCGACTTCGCCGTCTGGCGCGCCGAGGTCGAGGCAGCCCGCCGCGCGAGCGCCGGCCTGTCGCTGGACACCGTCGGCAAGCGGCTGCGCCGCGGCCAGGAAGTGACGCTGCGCTGGATCCTCGTCCACATGATCGAGGAGTACGCGCGACACAACGGCCACGCCGATCTCCTGCGCGAACTGGTGGACGGCGCGACCGGCGAGTGAAATCGTTTCCGCATTGTTGACAAAAGGTCAATTACGCGGCGACCGCGACCGATATGGTCTACGCGCGCAACCGTACGGCGCACCGCCGCGTCGCTGATGTTGCCCGGGTTCGCCCGGGCAACCGGCATGGCGCGACTCGTACGGGGGCCGCGAGCGGGCACGGGACCGGTGAACAGTGCGATACTCGGACAGTTCCGACGAGTGGATGACGTGTCAAAAAGGACACGCACCCCCGGGGGACCAGGACGGGACGAGGCAGGGAGGCGCGGCATGGGAGCACTTCGCGACGAGCACCACAACGGGTGGCTGATGCCCTCGGGGAACTACCCGGCCGCGGTGTACGACGACGAGTGGGTCGAGCAGGAGACGGTGTCGTCCGCTCCCGCGCCCGCGAAGATCGTCTCTTTGCGGCCGACCGGTTTCGAGGCGGCACGCACGGTCGGCGAGCACATCCGGGCGAGCATCCCGGTGGTCATGGACCTCACCGAGATGGAGGAGGCCGAGGCCAAGCGGATGGTGGACTTCGCCTCCGGGCTGATCTTCGGCACCCAGGGCGGCATCGAGCGGATCGCCCGCCGGGTGTTCCTGCTCACCCCGGCCGACGTCGAGGTCATGGTGATCGACCGACCGCTCGACGAGACCGGGTTCTACAACCAGAGCTGAGACCAGCAGAGCCGGGACCGGTCGAGCCGAGCCCGACGGAGCTGAACCGGCCGCGCGACCGCGGCACCCCCGACCGGGGACGGCACCCGCCGTCCCCGGTTTTTTGCCGCCCCGACGCTGGCGATCAACGCCTCATCCGAGACTCATATCGTCATTTTGAGACATCCATGTCTCAGATGACCTACACTCGCATCATGGCCACCGATCGCGACACCGTCCTGGAAGCCGCCGTCGGCGTACTCTCGCGCCGCCCGACCGCCCACCTGGACGAGATCGCACGTGCCGCCGGGATCAGCCGCGCGACCCTGCACCGGCTCTTCCCCGGCCGCGAGGCCCTGATCCGCGAAGTCGGACTGCTCGGCCTGCACCGCTTCGCCGCCGCCCTGGACACCGCCGCCGTCGAGGACGGCGACGCCGAGGCCGCGCTGCGCCGGCTCGTCGACGCCGCCGTCCCGGACGCCGCGCTCTGCGCCTTCCTGGCCGGCGAGAACCAGCTCTACGACGACGACGGCGTCAACGACCTCTGGGAGGTCCAGATAGCCCGGCTGCACGCGCTCTTCCTGCGCGGCCAGCAACAGGGCGTGATCCGCATCGAGCTGAGCGCCGCCTGGCTGAGCGAGGCCTTCTTCGACCTGGTCGCCGGCATCGGGTGGGCCATCCAGGACGGCCGCCTCGCCCCGCGCGACGCCGCCTTCTCGCTCGCCGAGCTGTTCCTCGGCGGCGCACTGCGCCGAGCGGACGCCCCCACTCCCCCGCCCACAGCACCTTCGGCCCGCACACCGGAAACCGATACACCATGAGCAGTACCGTCCACACCCCCACCCACAGCACCCCCCGCCAGCGCTGGACCGGCCTGGCCGTCCTCGTCCTGGCCGTCACCGTGGTCGCCCTCGACGCGACCGTCCTCTCCCTCGCCATCCCCTCCATCAGCGAGACGCTGCGCCCCAGCGGCACCCAGCTGCTCTGGATCGGCGACTCCTACTCCTTCGTCCTGGCCGGCCTGCTGGTCAGCATGGGCGCGCTCAGCGACCGGATCGGGCGCAAGAAGCTGCTGCTGATCGGCGCCGCCGCGTTCGGCGCCGCCTCGCTGCTGGCCGCCTACGCCCCCGGCGCGAGCTGGCTGATCGTGGCCCGCGCGCTGCTCGGCGTCGCCGGGGCGACGATCATGCCCTCGACCCTGTCGCTGATCCGCGGCCTCTTCCCGGACGACCGGGAGCGGGCCACCGCGATCGGCATCTGGGGCGCGGCCGCCACCGCCGGCGCCGCACTCGGACCGGTGGTCGGCGGGGTGCTGCTGGAGCACTTCTGGTGGGGCTCGGTGTTCCTGCTGAACATCCCGATCCTGCTCCTGCTGCTGGTGTTCGGCAGCTGGCTGCTGCCGGAGTCCAAGGACCCGAAGCCGGGCCGCTGGGACGTGCTCAGCGTCGCCCTGTCGATGGCCGGGGTGATCGGCACGGTCTACGCGATCAAGGAGGCCGCCGCTCACGGTGTGGCCCGCTGGGACGTCCCGGTCGCGTTCGTGCTGGGCGCCGCCGCGCTGACCGTCTTCGTCCGCCGCCAGCTGCGGCTGGAGACCCCGCTGCTGGACGTGCGGCTGTTCCGCGACCGGCGGTTCACCGCCGCCGTACTGGCCTCGCTGATCGCCCTGATCGGCCTGTCCGGGGTGGTCTTCGTGACCTCGCAGTACCTCCAGCTGGTCCGCGGCTACGAGCCGCTGCGAGCGGGCCTGGCGGAGCTGCCCGCCTTCGTCGGCGCGGTGGTCGGCGGCCTGCTGACGGCCCGGCTGGTGCGGCGCACCGGCGCCCGGGCGGCGCTGACCGGCTGCCTGCTGGCAATGGGCCTCGGCGTGGGCGTGCTCGGCTGGCTCCAGCAGGACACCACCTACCTGCTGCTGGCCGCGTCCTTCCTGCTGGTCGGGACGGCCGAGGGGGTGGTCTACACGCTCGGCGCCGACCTGGTGCTGAGCGCCGCGCCCGCCGAGAAGTCCGGCGCCGCCTCGGCGGTCTCGGAGACCGCGTACGAGCTGGGCACCGCGCTCGGCATCGCGCTGGTCGGCTCGGTGGTCGGCTCGATCTACGCGAGCGGGCTCACCGTCCCGGCGGGGACGGACGCAGCGGCCGCGGCGCGGGCCGGCGAGTCGCTGGGCGCGGCGGTGGAGACGGCGCACGGGCTGCCGCAGGGCGTCGCGGAGCCGCTGCTGGCGAGCGCCCAGGAGTCCTTCGTACACGGCATGAACAGCGCCGGCCTGCTGGCCGCCGTACTGCTGGTCGGCGCGGCCGCGATGGCCTGGCGGCTGCTGCGGGGCCTGGACACCGCGGCCGCCCCGGGCACCCCGGTCGAGGCGTCCGCGCCGGAGAAGGCCGACGCGTAGGCACGTCCGGCCACGCAAAACGCTCGGCTGGGAAACCCCAGCCGAGCGCCTGCATGAACTTCATCACGGCCTGATCAAACCGCCCACGTGGTGCAACGGCCCCGGGAAACCGCCCTCGGAACCGGCCGGACGACGAGGTCCCGCTGGACTCCTAGTACCAGTGGTGGGTCTGCCAGAAGGCCCAGGCGGCGTTCGGGCTGCCGTAGCGGGTGTTCATGTAGTCCAGTGCCCACTTGATCTGGGTGGTCGGGCTGGTCTTCCAGTCCGCGCCCGCGGAGGCCATCTTGGAGGCCGGCAGCGCCTGGCCCAGTCCGTAGGAGCCCGAGCTCGGGTTGGTCGCGGTCACGCTCCAGCCCGACTCGTGGGAGACGATCTGGCTGAACGAGGCGAGCTGGTCCGCCGGCACGATCTGAGCGGCGATGGCCTGCGGGGAGGCGTCCGCGGCCGAGGCGACGGCGGGGACCGCGGCCGCACCCAGGGCGGTCAGACCGGCGGCGCCGGCCAGAACAGCGGCGGAAGTACGCATACGAAGCTTGAAAGTGGGCATGTAGGGCTAGACCTCAATCGGGTTGAGCCGGGTCACGCCCCGTTCAGACCATGGCCGGACAGGGGCCGAATTGGTCACAAGGAGCGACTTGGCAGTGAGCCACATCCGGCGGGACAGGAGCCGGTGTGGCTTGATGCAGCAATTGTTGCCAGGTGGCATCGGTCGCCGACAAGACCCCCTTGTTACGATCCGCCGTCGTACGTCCCGGGTGATGACGTTGATTCGCAGGGCGGGCTACGCGGTCGGCCAATGCGCTGAGCTGCGCAGATGTCGCGATCGAGAGTGGCGGGCGGCGCCGGGAACGACCACTATCGCCCGTCGTGGACCTTTTTCGGTGTGAGCGGGCTCACGGTTTATGTCATGGTTTGTCCGATTTGCGAGTCACTGACCGAACTGCTGCCGCTGCTCTGAGTGCAGACGATCTTCCTGGACCGAGACCCGCGTCACACTCGGATGTGTGAACCGCACACGCCGCCGACCGCGCAAGGGGGCGCCGCCCCCGGGCAGGGGTTCCGATCAGGGGAGACAAGGACTCCGCCGACCGGTGATCGAGGTGGCCGCTCCCCGCCGGAGCGGCGATTCCGGCGGGGAGCGGTGCGGCTCGACGAGGGTCTGGCACCAACGCGCCCTCGGAGCCAACCGGCAGGGGGGAAGAAGGGGCCCCGCCGGCGCCCGTTCGCCACCACCACGATGACGAACAGGCGTTGAATCCCGCCACCGCAGGGGGAATGAGCACTCACTGTGGCGGCGGGGGCTTGTCAGTCCGGTCCGCGGTTCGACCACAGGCCGGAGGCGAGGTCGCCCTCCCAGCCGTCCCGGCAGCGGCGCGGCAGCCGTTGACCACGGCGGTCCGGTTCGGCCCGCAACTCCCGGTGGCCGCTTCGCACGAATCCCTCGGCGCCGCCGTTGGCGGCCGGCATCATCGCGAACTCAGCGTCCAGCGCCCCTTGGGCCGAGCTCGTACGAGCTTTGGGGCGGCATCACGGTGATCAACTCGTCCCCCACCTCGGGCACGTTCGGTCCCGTCGTCCGCGCCATGGCGGCAAAGCCCCCCGCCGCCAACGAGCTGACGTGCAGCCCGGCGAGCAGCATCTCCCCCGAGGTCACACCGGCTCCGGAAACATCGGCCGGCGCTGCGAGTTGCTCCCGGTGCCCGGCGCGATCTCCCTGGGGTCGCACTGGCGCAGCTGGTCGGGCCTGGTCGTCCACTCACGGCCCCCGCCGAGCGGCCTCAGAAAGGCCGCCCCGCAGAGGATTTCCATGAAGACCCCCTCCCTCGGCCTGCCGTCGGCGTCACGGTGTTTCAGGTCCCGCACCACCTCGTTGGGGACGAGGTCGGGCAGCACGGATTTCGGGTCTTCGGACATGGGGGTCTCCGTAGCGCTTCGCTCTTGGCTTGTCACTTGGTGTAGCCATGGTGGCGCGACAGCCTCTACGATCGGAAGGGTCTTACCTTTGACAGCAATGTCGCGTGAAGGAGCCGAAGGATCACGGCTGAAGCCGAGGTTGACGCCCAAGCATCACCGCAGGTGCGCTTTGGCCAGGAACTTCGCAGGTCACGACGGGCAAGGCGCTGGTCGCAGGCCGCAACTGCCAAGCGCCTGGGGTATTCAGGCGCGCACATCTCATATGTCGAGAACGGGAAGCGTTCCCCAACACGGTCGTTGGCGGTTAAGGCCGATGAGGTGTTCGAGTCAGGCCAACGGTTCTACGAGTTGTGGCGACGATTCAGCCGCGCAGCGCTTCTTGAAGGCTTCGCCGAGTTCGCCGACGCCGAAGCCCGGTGCCGGCGGCTGAGAACGGTCGGCCTGATCATCGTCCCTGGACTGTTCCAAACCCCTGCCTACGCAAGGGCGCTGGCACAGGCAGCCGTCAGGCGCGGCACGATCACCGCCGCTGAGGCCGACGAACGCACCGACTATCTGTCGCTACGTCAGGAGATCCTCACCCGGAAGACTCCCCCGATGTTTCACGCAGTGCTCGAAGAGGGCATTCTCCTCCGCCCCGTCGGCGGTCCGCAGGTCATGGCCGAACAGCTCCACCACCTTGAGGAACTGGCCCAACGCCCGAACGTCACGCTGCAGGTCGCTCCGTTCGGAATCGGCGAAAACCTGGCGTTCAAGCTGCCAATCGTCCTGTTGGACCTGCCAGACCATACGGTCGTGGGGTACGCGGAATCGACGGCGAAGGGCCATCTTGAGCGGTCTCGCACAACGGTTGCAGCATGGGAGAGAGAGTACGATCAGATGCTGGTGGAAGCGCTGCCGCAGGCCGCATCCCAGGCGATGATCCGCAGGGCCCGAGAGGAACTCCAATCATGACCGACCGCGTAGACCTGTCCGGCGCTTCCTGGGTCAAGTCCTCGTACTCCGACAACGGTGGTGACTGCGTAGAGGTCGCCACCAACTTCCCCGCCCTTACTCCCGTCCGTGACTCCAAGGACCCCGAGGGTCCTGCCCTCGTCTTCCCCGCCGACGCCTGGTCGTCGTTCGTCGCCGCCGTCCGGGCCGGCGAGTTCGGCGAGGTCTGACACACCCGCGCTGTCCGAGCCCCACTACCCGCAGCGGGTAGTGGGGCTCGCGTGTTTCGGCCGGTGACAGTGTTTCAGCCGCGTTCACCGCATGCCCGTCCGTGGTCTTGTGCACCGTGCGGGCGACGACGTTGGATGTACACCATCCACTGACCGGTGGTCGGCCGCTCCACCAGCGGCTGGGACGCCACCTCCGGCAGCTACAGCTCGACCACCCCCGAGGACGGCAGGGTGACCCTGCTCAGCAAGTGGCCGATCCTGCGCAAGGAGCAGTACGTCTTCAAGGACGCCTGCGGTTCGGACTACTGGTCGAACAAGGGCTTCGTCTACGCCGTGCTGGACGTGAACGGCCTGCGCACCCACGTGGTCGGCACCCACCTGCAGTCCACCGACTCGGGCTGCTCCAGCGGCCAGCCGGCCGCCGTCCGCGCCAGGCAGCTCACCGCCATGCGCGACTTCCTGGACGCCAAGCGGATCCCGGCGAACGAGCCGATCGTGCTCGCCGGCGACCTCAACATCGACTCGCACGGCTCCGAGTGCCAGGCCCTGCTCGACAACGCCAACCTGGCCCCGGCCTCCGCCCGCACCGGCTGGCCGTACTCCTTCGACACGGCCGACAACTCCATCGCCGCCTACCGCTACCCGGGCGAGCCCAAGGAGGACCTGGACTACGTGCTCTACCGGGCCGACCACGCCCGCCCGCAGCAGTACGCCAACCAGGTCCTGCGCACGCACAGCGCGCCGTCGACGGTGAGCAGTTGGGGCAAGAGCTACACCTACACCGACCTGTCCGACCACTACCCGCTCGTCGCACGCTGACCCGCCCGACGGACAGGCCCTAGCCTGCCCCGAAGGGCAGTTCCAGCTCGGCCCAGACCACCTTGCCGTCCCTGGTCAGCCGGCTGCCCCAGCGCTGGGCCAGCTCGCTGACCAGGAACATGCCGCGCCCGCCCTCGTCCTGTTCGGCGAAGGGGCGCAGCTGCGGGGTCGGCCCGCCGGCGTCGGCGACCTCCAGGGTGAGCACCCGGTCGCGGAACAGCCGCAGCCGCCGCGGCGCCTCGGCGTGCAGCAGGGCGTTCGTGACCAGCTCGCTGACCAGCAGCTCGGCGTAGTCGGCGAGGGCGGACAGGCCCCAGGCGTCCAGGGTGGCGCGGGTGAAGCGGCGGGCCTTGCCGGGCAGGCGGCCGCCGCCGGTGAGCGGGAGGGTGGCGACCCGGTCGGCGGGCAGTGGCAGCACCCTGGCCATGATCATCGCGATGTCGTCGTCGGTGCCGTCGGTGACGAGCGCCCGGAGGACGGCGTCGCAGCTCTCCTCCAGCGTCCGGCCGGGCCCGGAGAGGGTGCGGGCCAGCACGTCGATGCCCTCGTCGAGGTCGCGGCCGCGCCGCTCGACCAGCCCGTCGGTGTAGAGGGTGACCATGCCGCCCTCGGGAAGGGTGAACTCGATCGACTCGAAGGCCACCCCACCGACGCCCAGCGGCACGCCGGGCGGCACCTCGATCCTGCTGGCGGTGCCGTCGGGGGCGACCCAGACCGGCGGCAGGTGGCCGGCCGCGGCGATCTGGACGGTGCGCTCCAGCGGGTCGTAGACCGCGCATATACAGGTGGCGAACTGGCCCTCGCCGATACCCGACGCGGTCTCGTCCAGCCGGGTGAGGACCTGCTCGGGCGGCATGTCGAGAGTGGCGAGCGTCCGGGCGACGGTGCGCAGCTGGCCCATCGTGGCGGCGGCCCGGATGCCGTGGCCCATCACGTCGCCGACCACCAGGGCGACCCGGCCGCAGGACAGCGGCACCACGTCGAACCAGTCGCCGCCGACCTCGCTGACCACGCTGCTGGGCAGGTAGCGGTAAGCGATCTCCAGGCCCAGGGTGCGGTGGATCTCCTGCGGCAGCAGGCTGCGCTGCAGGGTGAGCGCGGTCTCCCGCTCGCGCCGGTAGAGCCGGGCGTTGTCGATGGCCAGGGCGGTGCGGGCGACGAGTTCCTCGGCGAGCGCCACATCGGCGTCGCTGAACGGCTCGGGGTTGCGCATCCGGATGAACTCGGAGCCGCCGAGCACCATGCCCCGGGCGGTGAGCGGCACCATCAGGTACGAGTGGATGCCGGCTGCTATCCCGGGGGCGACCCGGTCCTCGCTGGCGACCAGGCCGCGCAGCACCTCGGCGTCCACGTGGGAGCGCAGCAGGGGACGGCCGCTGCGCAGGCACTGGGTGTAGCTGCGGTCGGGGGCGTACTCGGAGGCCTCGCCGACGGTGTCCACGGCGTGCGCGAGGCCCGACTCGTAGGACTCGCCGACGGCGACGGCACGCAGCGTGATCGTCCGGTCGGCGGGGATCGCGGTGGGCTCGGCCCCGCGCAGCACCGGCTCCAGCAGGTCCACGGTGGCGAAGTCGGCGAACCGGGGGACGACGGCCTCGATCAGCTCCTCGGCGGTGCGCTGGAGGTCGAGGGTGGTGCCGATCCGGGCGGTGGCCTCGGCGATGGTGGCGAGCCGCTCCTGGGCGCGGGCGGCGCGGGCCTCGGCCTGGAAGCGCTCGGTGACGTCGATGATCGACGAACAGACCCCGAAGACCTGGCCGGTGGAGTCCTCCAGCCGGAAGTAGGAGGCGGACCAGGCGCGGTCGTGTGTCGGGTCGCCGGGTACCCGGCCGTGCGAGCGGGCGTCCACCACGGGCTTGCCGGTCTTGAGCACCTGTCTCATGATCTGCTCGATCTCGACGCTGTTGATGCCCGGCAGCACCACCGATAGCCGGCGGCCGAGGTGGCCGGCGACCGTGACGCCGTTCATCCGGGCCAGCGCCTCGTTGAGCCGGACGAAGCGCAGCTCGGTGTCGTAGACGGCCATGCCGATCGGCGAGCGGCCGAAGACGCCGTCCAGGACCGCGAGGTCGGCCTCGATCGCGTGCAGGGCACGGGTGTCGGAGGCGGTGGCGAGCAGCAGCAGGGTGCCGGCGGGTCCGGCGATCGGGTAGGTGCGGCACTCCAGCTCGACCCGGTGGCCGTCGCGGTGGCGGACCGGGAAGACGCCGGACCAGCCGGTGCCGGCCATGATGTCGGCGAACAGGGCCAGCACCTCGGGGCGGTCGGTGCCGTCGGTGAGCAGTTGGGCGGCGTAACTGCCGACGGCCTCCTCGGCGGAGTATCCGAGCAGCGCCTCGGCGTCCTCGCTCCAGTGCAGGATCAGGCCGTCGTCCTGGAGCAGGGCCGTCGCGAGCGGGACGATCCGATGGCCATCGGGGCGTACGGGGGCGCCGCCAGGTACGGTGCCGGCGGCGTCGGTCGCGTCCCACTCGTGTCCGTGCATGATCAGGCAGCACCCCGGTTCGGCTCGTGCCCGGCCGGGTGGGACTCGCGGTCCGTGTCGGCCGGGGTTCTTCTCCAGACTGCACGGACATCGGCCGCCCGGCGACCCCTTGGTCAGGGGCCGTCCGGTCGCTCCGGTTGTACGGGCGTCATGGGCGTACCGGCCGCAGCGTACTCTCCAGAACGCCGGTCCACTGCCGGATCACCCCGGATCGTCGGACGCTGTCGTCGGTGAGCAGGTTGGCCAGGCCGAGCCCGCGGGCGAGGTCGAGGGTGGCCTGCACGGATTCGCGTACGCCCGGCCGGGTCTCGTCGGCGTCCAGGAACTCGACGGCGGCCCGGTGGGCCTCGCGCCCGACGTGGCCTTCCAGGGCGATGATCCGCTCGCGCAGCGGCTCCTCGGTGGCGGCGGCCGTCCACAGGTGCAGCGCGGCGCGGAACAGCGGGCCGGTGTAGAGGCGGACGATCATGTCCACGACGGCCCGGGTGCGGTCGGGGCCGGCGGCCGGCAGGTCGTCCGCGTGGGCGCGGACGGCTGCCAGCCGCTCGGCGGTGACGTGCTCGACGGCCGCGGTGAACAGGTCCTCGCGGGTCGGGAAGTGGTGCTGGGCGGCGCCACGGGAGACCCCGGCGCGTTCGGCGACCACGGTGACGGTGGAGCCGTGCCAGCCGAGCTCGGCCAGGCAGTCCACGGCCGCCGCGAGCAGCCGGGCCCGGGTCGCGCGGCTGCGGTCCTGCTGGGGGGTGCGGGCGGCGGGGTGGCTGGTCATGGCTGGCGGCGGTTCCTGTTCCGGTGAGGGCTCGGCGGGCCGGTCCTGCCCGGTGGGCCCGTCCTGCTCGGCGGGTCGATCTTCACAGACGGGCGCCGGTCTTCGCCCGCCGGGGCCCCGGCCGGTCAGCGGGCGGCCTCGGACGCGGCGGCGTGGCGCTCGGCCTCGCGGGCGCGCAGCTCACGGCGGAGGATCTTGCCGGCCGCGGACTTGGGGACGACGTCGACGAACTCGACCGCGCGGACCTTCTTGTACGGGGCCACCTGCCCGGCCACGTACGCGGTGACCTCCTCCGCGGTCAGGCCGCTGCCCGGGACCCGGACCACGAACGCCTTGGGACACTCGGTGCCGTCGGCGTCCGGGACGCCGATCACGGCGGCGTCGGCGATCTGCGGATGGCCGAGCAGCACGGCCTCCAGTTCGGCGGGGGCCACCTGGTAGCCCTTGTACTTGATCAGCTCCTTCACCCGGTCGACGATGTACAGGTAGCCGCGGTCGTCGACGAAGCCGACGTCGCCGGTGTGCAGCCAGCCGTCGGCGTCGATCATGGCGGCGGTGTCGGAGGGGCGGCCGAAGTAGCCCTTCATCACCTGCGGGCCGCGGATCAGCAGCTCGCCCCGCTCGCCGGGCCCGAGGTCGTCGCCGGCGCCGTCCAGGGCGGTGACCCGCAGCTCGGTCGAGGCGATCATCCGGCCCACCGACCCGGGCGAGGGGTCGCGCTCCAGCGGGGAGACCACGTGGGAGACCGGGGACAGCTCGGTCATGCCGTAGCCCTGGAGCAGGTGCGGCAGACCCAGGCGGCGGGCACAGGCGGCGGCGAGCTCCGGGTCCAGCGGGGCGGCGGCGCACAGCAGGTACTCGACGGAGGAGAGGTCGAAGCGCTCCACGGCCGGGTGCTTGGCGAGGGCGAGCGCGATCGGCGGGGCGACCACCAGCGCCTGCACCCGCTGCTCCTCGATGGTGCGGCAGAACTGCTCCAGGTCGAAGCGGGGCAGCACCACCACGGTGGCGCCGCAGCGCAGCGGCTGGTTGAGCAGCGCGGCCAGGCCGTAGATGTGGAAGAACGGCAGGACGGCGAGCACCCGCTCGCCCTCGGCGGGCCGGTAGACGGAGTCGACCTGGGCGAGGTTGGTGGCGATCGAGCGGTGGGTGAGCATCACGCCCTTGGGCAGGCCGGTGGTGCCGCTGGAGTAGGGCAGCACCGCGATGTCCTCGCCGGGGTCGACGGCGACCTCGGGGGCGGGGGCGGTGGCGGCCAGCAGGTCGGCGAGCGAGCGGTGGCCCTCGGCGCCGTCCAGGACGAGGATCTCGGCCAGCGGGCAGCCCTGCTCGGCGAGCAGGTCGGCGGCCTTGCGGGCGGTCGGCAGGAACGGGGAGACGGTCACCAGCCAGCGGGCGCCGCTGTCGCCGAGCTGGCCGGCCAGTTCGGCGGGCGTGGCCAGCGAGGACACCGTGGTCACGGTGGCGCCGGCCCGGGTGGCGCCGTAGAACGCCATCGGGTAGCCGATCGTGTTGGGGCTGAACAGGGCCAGTACGTCGCCGTGGCGCACCCCGGCCTCGGCCAGCCCGGCGGCGACCCGCTCGACGGCGGCGGCGAGCCGCGCGTAGCTCACGCACTCCCCGCTGACGCCGTCGATCAGGGCCGGCCGGTCGCCGTGGCGCGCGGCGCCGCCGAGCACCGCGTCATGGATCGGCAGATCGACCACGGGGACATCGGGAAACTCGCTACGGAACACCAAGTTGTGCCTCCACAAAGGTAGTTGACGCATGAACGGACCCGATGGCGGGTCAACCGAGGGCGTGAACAGGAGCATACGGACCGTAAAGTCCAGCACTGCAAAGTTCGCCGAGATATCCCTCTGGTGACCCACCCGGAGCCCGTCCGGCACTCCCTGATGGGACAGGACCTTCGGCCGGTCTCAGTACGACTTCGGCAGGCCGAGGGTGTGCTGGGCGACGTAGTTGAGCACCATCTCGCGGCTGACCGGGGCGACCCGGCCGACCCGGGTGGCGGCCAGCAGTGCGCCCAGCCCGTACTCCTGGGTGAGGCCGTTGCCACCGAGGGTCTGCACCGCCTGGTCGACCGTCCGGGCGGCGGCCTCGCCGGCCGCGTACTTGGCCATGTTGGCGGCCTCCCCGGCGGCCACGTCCTCCCCCGCGTCGTAGAGCAGCCCGGCCTTCTGGGTCATCAGCCGGGCCAGCTCGATCTCCACCGCGCACTGGGCCAGCGGGTGGGCCAGTCCCTGGTGGGCGCCGATCGGGGTGGACCAGACGGTACGGGTCTTCGCGTACTCGACGGCCTTGCCGAGCGCCTGGCGGGCCAGGCCCAGGGAGAAGGCCGCGGTCAGGACCCGCTCGGGGTTGAGGCCGGCGAACAGTTGGAGCAGACCGGCGTTCTCGTCGCCGACCAGGGCCTCGGCGGGCAGCCGGACCTCGTCCAGGAAGACCTGGAACTGCTTCTCGGGGGCGACGAGTTCCATCGGGATCGCCCGGTACTCGAAGCCGGGGGTGTCGCGCGGGACGACGAACAGGCAGGGCTTGAGCCGGCCGGTGCGAGCGTCCTCGGTACGGGCGACGAACAGCACGGCGTCGGAGTGGTCGATGCCGGAGACGAAGACCTTGCGGCCGGTCAGCAGCCAGTCCTCGCCGTCGCGGCGGGCGACGGTGGAGATCCGGTGTGTGTTGGAGCCGGCGTCCGGTTCGGTGATGCCGAAGGCCATCTTGCGGCTGCCATCGGCCAGTCCGGGCAGCCAGCGCCGCTTCTGCTCCTCGGTACCGTAGCGGGCGATCACGGTGCCGCAGATCGCCGGGGAGACGATGAGCAGCAGCAACGGGCAGCCGGCCGTGCCCAACTCCTCCAGCACGATGGCCAGATCGGTGATGCCGCCGCCTCCGCCGCCGTACTCGGCGGGCAGGTTCACCCCGAGGTAGCCGGCCTTGCCGGCGTCCGCCCACAGTTCGTCGGCGGGCTCACCGGCCCGGGCCTTGGCGAGGTAGTAGGCCGAGCCGTAGCGGCGGCCGAGGTCGCCGACGGCCTGGCGCAGGGCCCGGCGTTCGGGGGTCTCTATGAGCTGACTGCCGATGGTGGACATGCTGGTCCTTCCGGGTCAGGCTGTGGCGGGTTGCACGACGGCGAGCAGGGTGCCGAGTTCGACCTGTCGGCCGGGGACGGCGCGCAGTTCGACCAGGACGCCGTCGGCGGGGGCGGTGACGCGGTGCTCCATCTTCATCGCCTCCAGGACGAGCAGCGGCTGTCCGGCGGTGACGGTGTCGCCGACGGCGGCGGTGGTGCGAACGACGGTGCCGGGCATCGGGGCGAGCAGCGCGCCGGGGTCGATCCGGGTGGCGGGGTCGGGGAAGCGCGGCAGGGCGGTGAGCGCGATGCCGCCGTCCGGGGTGTCGACGTACACCCGGTCGCCGTAGCGCGCGACGCGGTGGCCGCGTCGCACGGCGCCCTCGCGCAGCGTGACCTGCCCGGGTGCGGCGTCGACGAGTTCCGCCCCCGGGTGGCCGTCGGCCAGCAGGCCGTCGCGGGTGAGGCGGTAGCGGACCTCCACCTCGGTGCCGTCGTCGGCCCGGTAGCGCTTGGACTGCGACTGGGAGGGCAGGTTGCGCCAGCCGGAGGGCAGGGCGCCGTGCGGCGCGGTGCGGCGGGCGGCGGCGTCGGCGAGGGCGGCGGCCAGGGCGGCGCGCGCGGTCTCCTTGCGGTCCGGGGCGGTGAGGTCGGCCGCGTGCTCGGCCAGGAAGCCGGTGTGCAGGTGTTCGGCCAGGAAGGCCGGGTGCCGCAGCGCGCGAACCAGCGACTCCCGGTTGGTGGCCGGGCCGTGGATCCGGGCGCGGGCGAGCGCGTCGGCCAGGCGGCGGGCGGCGGCGGCGCGGGTCGGCGCCCAGGCGATCACCTTGGCGAGCATCGCGTCGTAGTGCGCGGTGATCTCGCCACCGGCCGCCACACCGGAGTCCAGCCGGACGCCCTGGCCGGTGAACTCCTGGTGCAGCACGGTGAGTTCGAGGCGGTGCAGGGTACCGGTGGCGGGCTGCCAGCCCTTGGCCGGATCCTCGGCGTACAGCCTGGCCTCGATCGCGCAGCCGGTGCTCGGCGGCGGGACCGGCCCGGGCAGCCGCTCCCCCTCGGCGACGGCGAGTTGGAGCGCCACCAGGTCCAGTCCGGTGACCGCCTCGGTGACCGGGTGCTCGACCTGGAGGCGGGTGTTCATCTCCAGGAAGAAGAAGCGGCCGTCCGCGGCGAGCATGAACTCCGCGGTGCCGGCGCCGGTGTAGCCGATCGCCCGGGCGGCGCTGACGGCCGCCGCGTGCAGGGCGGCGCGCACCACATCGGGCAGGCCGGGGGCCGGGGCCTCCTCGATCACCTTCTGGTGGCGCCGCTGCAACGAGCAGTCCCGGTCGCCGACCGCCCAGACCGTACCGTGCGTGTCCGCCAGCAGCTGGACCTCGACGTGCCGCCCGGTGGGCAGGTAGCGCTCGCAGAACACCTCGTCCGAGCCGAAGGCCTTCGCCGCCTCGGCGCGGGCCGCGGCCAGTTCGGCGGGCAGCTCGGCCAGCGTGCGCACCACGCGCATGCCGCGGCCCCCGCCGCCGGCCGCGGCCTTGACCAGCACCGGCAGGTCGGCCTCGGCGGGCTCGGCGAGGGCGGCCAGGACGGGCACCCCGGCCTCGGCCATCAGCCGCTTGGCCGCCGTCTTGGAACCCATCGCGGCGATCGCGGCCGGCGGCGGGCCGACCCAGACCAGCCCGGCGTCCAGCACGGCCTGCGCGAACTCGGCGTTCTCGGACAGGAATCCATACCCGGGGTGGACGGCGTCCGCCCCCGCCTCCAGCGCGGCGCGGACGATCAGGTCGGCGCGCAGGTAGGTGTCGGCGGGCGCGGCGCCGGGCAGCCGGACGGCCGCGTCGGCCTCGTGGACGTGCGGGGCGTCGGCGTCCGGATCGGAGTGGACGGCGGTGGTCGCGATGCCCAGCGCGCGGCAGGTGCGGAAGACCCGGCGGGCGATCTCGCCCCGGTTGGCGACCAGCAGGTTGGTGATCATGTCTCTTCCCTCACAGCTCTGGCTCACATCCGGAAGACGCCGTAGCCGCGCGCGCCCTCGACCGGCGCGTTGTGGATCGCGGACAGGCAGAGGCCGAGCACCGTACGGGTGTCGCGCGGGTCGATCACGCCGTCGTCGTACAGCCGCCCGGACAGGAAGACCGGCAGCGACTCGGCCTCGATCTGCTGCTCGACCATGGCGCGGATCGCCGCGTCCGCGTCCTCGTCGTACGGCTGCCCCTTGGCGGCGGCCGACTGGCGGGCGACGATCGAGAGCACCCCGGCGAGCTGCTGCGGGCCCATCACCGCGGACTTGGCGCTCGGCCAGGCGAACAGGAAGCGCGGCTCGTACGCCCGCCCGCACATGCCGTAGTGGCCGGCGCCGTAGGAGGCGCCGAGCAGCACGGAGAGGTGCGGCACCCGGGAGTTCGCGACGGCGTTGATCATCATCGCGCCGTGCTTGATGATGCCGCCCTGTTCGTAGTCCTTGCCGACCATGTAGCCGGTGGTGTTGTGCAGGAACAGCAGCGGGATGTCCCGCTGGTTCGCCAACTGGATGAACTGGGCGGCTTTCTGGGACTCCGCGCTGAACAGCACGCCCTGCGCGTTGGCCAGGACGCCGACCGGGTAGCCGTGCAGCCGGGCCCAGCCGGTGGCCAGGCTGGCGCCGTAGAGCGGCTTGAACTCGTCGAAGTCGGAGCCGTCGACGATCCGGGCGATCACCTCGCGCGGGTCGAAGGGCACCTTGAGGTCACCCGGGACGATGCCCAGCAGCTCCTCCTCGGCGTACCTCGGCGGCTCGGCGAGCCGATCCGGAGCGGGGCCGGGCTTGCGGTGGTCCAGCCGGGCGACGATCCGCCGGGCCAGGCGCAGCGCGTCCGCCTCGTCCGCCGCGAAGTGGTCGGCCAGGCCGGAGGTGCGGGCGTGCATCTCCGCGCCGCCCAGCGACTCGTCGTCGGCCTCCTCGCCGGTGGCCATCTTGACCAGCGGCGGGCCGCCGAGGAACACCTTGGCCCGCTCCCTGACCAGCACGGTGTGGTCCGACATGCCGGGGACGTAGGCGCCGCCGGCCGTGGAGTTGCCGAACACCACGGCCACGGTGGGGATTCCGGCGGCGGAGAGCCGGGTGAGGTCGCGGAAGAGCGCGCCGCCGGGGATGAAGATCTCCTTCTGGCTGGGCAGGTCGGCGCCGCCGGACTCCACCAGGTTCACCACCGGGAGGCGGTTGTCGAACGCGATCTCGTTGGCGCGCAGGGCCTTGCGCAGGGTCCACGGGTTGCTGGCGCCGCCGCGCACCGTCGGGTCGTTGGCGGTGATCACGCACTCCACGCCCTCGATCACCCCGATACCGGTGACCAGCGCCGCGCCCACCGGGTAGTCGCTGCCCCAGGCGGCCAGCGGGGAGAGCTCCAGGAACGGCGAGTCCGGGTCGACCAGCAGCTCGATCCGCTCGCGCGGCAGCAGCTTGCCGCGGGCGCGGTGGCGGTCCACGTACTTCGGACCGCCACCGGCCAGGGCCTTGGCGTGCTCGGCGTCCAGCTCGGCGAGCTTGCCGAGCATCGCGGCCCGGTACTCGGCGTACTCGGGCCCGACCGGGTCGACGCGGGTGGGCAGCACGGTCACAGCAGGGTCTCCGGGATGTCGAGGTGGCGGGAGCGCAGCCACTCCCCGAGGGCCTTGGCCTGCGGGTCGAAGCGGTGCTGGGCGGCGACGCCCTCGCCGAGCAGGCCGGTGAGGGTGAAGTTGACCGCGCGCAGATTCGGGAGGAGGTGCCGGGTGATCGGCAACTCGGCTGTTTCGGGAAGGAGTTCGCGCAGCTTGTCGACGGTGAGGGTGTGCGCGAGCCAGCGCCAGCCGGCCTCGGAGCGGGCCCAGACGCCGAGGTTGGCGTCGCCGCCCTTGTCGCCGCTGCGGGCGCCGGCCACCAGGCCGAGCGGGGCACGGCGCAGCGGCCCGGCCGGGGGTTCGCCGGAGCCTCCCCGGCGCAGCGGCCCGGCCGGGGGGTCGCCGGGGAGGTCCGGCTCCCCGGCTGCCGGCTCCTCGGTCTGGGCGGGTCGGGCGGTCACCGGCGCCGGCGGGACGGCGATCCGGCGGCCGTCCGGCAGGACGGCGGTGTGCTCGACGGCCTTGGCGTCGACGTACGCGGCGGTGAACACCCCGTACGGCGCGCCGGGGCCGGGCGGGGCGGTGAGGTGGAAGCCCGGGTAGCCGGCCAGGCCCAACTCCACGGCGGCCTTGCCCAGTTCGCGACCGACCTTGGCCGGGTCCGGGTCGCGGGCGGTCAGCCGGAGCAGCGCGGAGGCGGCCTCCTCGGTGGCGGCATCCGGGTGGTCGGTCCGGGCGAGCGTCCAGCGCAGTTCGGCGGGCCGGGCGGCGGGCGGCAGGGCGTCAGCGAACTGCCGTTGCACCAGGGCGGCCTTGGCCTCGATGTCCAGGCCGGTGAGGACGAACACCACCTCGTTGCGGTGGCCGCCGAGCCGGTTCAGGCCCACCTTCAGCGTGGGCGGCGGCGCCTCGCCGCGCACCCCGTCGATCCGGACCCGGTCCGGGCCCTGCTCGGTGAGCCGCACCGAGTCCAGCCGGGCAGTGACGTCCGGGCCGAGGTACCGCGCTCCGCCCGTCTCGTAGAGGAGTTGGGCGGTGACGGTACCGGTGGTGACGGCGCCGCCGGTGCCCGGGTGCTTGGTGATCACGCTGGATCCGTCGGCGTGCAGTTCGGCGATCGGGAAGCCGGGGCGGGTGACGTCGTGCTCGCGGAAGAACGCGTAGTTCCCGCCGGTCGCCTGGGCGCCGCACTCCAGGACGTGCCCGGCGACCACCGCCCCGGCGAGGGCGTCGAGGTCCGCCGCCGTCCAGCCGAAGTGGGCGATCGCCGGCCCGGCCACCAGCGCCGCGTCGGTGACCCGCCCGGTGACCACCACCTCGGCGCCCGCGTCCAGGCAGGCCGCGATACCGAAGCCGCCGAGGTAGGCATGGGCAGCCAACAGCCCCTCGGGCAGGTCGAGTTCGGCGCCGCGCGGCAGCAGGTCATCCCCCTCGACGTGGGCCACGGCCACCGTGAGGCCCTGGCGCTGCGCCAGGTTCCGCAGCTCGGCGGCGAGTCGGGCCGGGTTCAGCCCGCCCGCGTTCACCACGATCCGCACCCCGCGCTCCTGCGCCAGACCGAGGCACTCCTCCATCTGCCGCAGGAACGTCCGGGCGTACCCGAGCGACGGGTCCCTGAGCCGGTCCCGGGCCAGGATGAGCATCGTCAGCTCCGCCAGGTAGTCCCCGGTGAGCACGTCCAACGGCCCGCCGGTGAGCATCTCCCGCACCGCCGCGAAGCGGTCCCCGTAGAAGCCCGAGGCGTTGCCGATCCGCAGTACCGAGCTCGCGCGCGCCAAGACGCCTCCCCTGCCGGTGAGTTGGCGACGCCCCCACACGAGCGCCGTCGGGCAGCAGCGTGGCACCGGGCGGAGAAAAAAGCAATCATGCCTGCTTGTTTAGCGCCACCGGGCCGAGGCTCGGACGCCCTCTGTTTGTGACCGTCAGCGATTGATGGCGATGGTCAGCGATAGTTCGCGGCTCGCCGTTCTCGTCACGGCGAGTTACTTGAGCCGTGACACGGTAGTTGGAACTTGGTCACGGTTGTTGGAACCGGAGCGGTCCAGCGCTGGAATCGATCTCGAGATTTGACTGTGCCCCGAAATGATCAGACGCCCGCCGCCGGGACCTGGTAGAACCGGGTCCCAGTGGCACCTGGGCCACCTGGCTCGGGGGGGCGGCATGTCGGGACCGGCAGTTGGACTGTGGCTCTTCGAACCGTGCGGGTTCGCGGACATCCTGGCCGATGTGGTCCCGTGGTTGGAGACCTTCTGCGAGCCGGTGGAGGCCAAGGCCGGCGGCAACGTGGACTTCTGGGTGCGAGATGGCTCCGCCCTGGGCCTGAAAGATCGGTAGGCACCCGGACGATCACCCGATCAGGTGCCCCACCAGTCCCGGTTGACCGTCAAGGTCACCGCCGACTGGGCTGCCCTGCTGGACGAGGTCACGAGGCGGCATCGACGGGATGACGGTCTCACGTTGTCGCGGTTGGCCGTCGTCCGGCAACCGTAGCCGCGTCCCGTCCTTCGCGCTGCCCACCTGTCAATTCCTCGGAAGGACGGGTGGGACCGTGGATCGATCAGCCCCGCCGAGCGGGGACTGGGATGACCGGGCGGGGCCTGTGCCGTCGTGCTGCATACCGGGCGTCCGTACGGGGGACAAGCCGACGGCGCGTCCCGGCCCCTTTTCGGGAGCCGGGACGCGCCGGAACGTGTGGGGTCGTCAGGGGATGATCACGTTGAACGGCTGGTCGGCGTAGGCGCCGCTCACGCCGGTGTAGACGCCCAGCTTGTGCGGGTCGTTGCCGCAGACCCCAGATGTGCCGGAGGCGACGCGGATCTCACCGTTCCACTTGGCACCGGGCCCGAGGGTGGCCTGGGGGACGCTGAGGGCCCAGTTGATGTTGTCGGCGATGGTGACGCAGTAGCGTCCGGCGTCCACCCGGTCGACCCTCACGACGCCCTTCGCGCGCACGACTGTGGCGTCGGCCTTCACGACTGCGGCAGCTTGGGCGTAGGGGGTGCGCGCCGTCGACTCCGGAGTGCCGGCCAGGGCCACTCCGCCGAGTCCCGCCGTCAAACCGAGCGCAACGCCCACGACTCCGATGATCAGACTCTTCTTGGTCTTCATGGGCCCTCCCAAACAGTGATTACTTAAAGCAATCGAACTGTAGCTAACAGTAGTTGGCAGTGCTTGGGCGACACTCCGACCGTGGGGTGGAACTCGGGGATGAGGATTAGGGCTTGGGTGGCGGTGCTGGACGGGTTGCTGAAGGTGCCGGCCGGGGGGCGAGCCGCGGCAGGCGGCCGACCGCGGCCGGTCCCGGGTCCCGGGCTCGCAGGGCGGTGTTGTCGAGGGTGAGGGCCTGGACCTGCTGGGCGAGGGTGTTGACGCGGGTGCGGAGTTCGGCGACTTCTTCGGTACGGGCCGCGCGTACCCGGACGACCTCTTCCTTGAGGTCCCGGATGCGGTCGCGCAGGTCCTCTTCCACGGAGCGGGGGGAGGTTCGTACGTCGTCGCGGAGCCTGGCGACGAGGTCGGGGGCGCGGTAGGCGGTGGCCCGGGAGACGCCAGCCTCGCGGGCGAGGGCCCGGGGACCCCGGTGGCGGTCGGAACGATGGCGTTCCGACCGTCCGGCCACCTCGTCGCCCAGCCGCCCTCCGGGACGAGTCGCCGGAGCATCGGCTCCCTCGCCCAGAGGGTAGGAACCATCTGGTTGTCACCTTGCCCGGTCGATGGCGGTGAAGCTTCGGCGGTACGGGGTGTCGCCGCGGGCCGGTCCCCGAGGTCGTGTTCGAGTCCCGGCGTCATGGTCGGCATCGTCCCGGATCCCTTACCCAAAGCCGCCCGGCGTGCCAGCCGACCCTCCATCAGGTCCTCGACGGTCTTGGACTGGCGCCCCCGGTCGGCACCGGCGGACGCTGTTCGCGAAGACGGCCGGCAACCCGGGTGGTTGATCAGGAACCGGAAGCTCACCCGCTGACGGACACCGTCGGCGGCGACGAGTTGGACCCGGCCCAAGTGCGGCTCACGCCGCTCAACCGTCCCGTCCCGTCTCGAAGGACCTGGTCCGTGGGCATGGCCGTGACCTGCGGCGACCAGATCTTTTGAGACGCCGAGGTGCCGAAAATCTCAGGTGGTCTGGTCCTGGAAGCCGGTGGCTTCGTCCACGAGTTTAGCCAGCACTTCGACACCGATTCGGGAGGCACAAGGCTTCCGAGACCGCGGCGGAATGTTCACGAGTTTCGGGTTCTGGCACAGATCTTGGGGAGCGGTCGCGGAGCGTCACCTTGGTGTTCGATTGCGAGGGGCTGGGTCGCGTGAGACCGCGTACGCCTGGCTGCCCGGCAGCCGGATATGACGCTCCGTCAACTCCTTGGTGGTATCTGCCGTGGTCGGCCGGTGGCGGTGATCGTGCTGGTCATGCAGACCAACGCATCGTTCTGGGACTCGCTCGTGTTCGACGGGATCGACGACTTGGACGTCGAGGCGGTGACCGCCTTGTTCGGTACGGTCGAGGTGGTGGCGCGGGGCCGGGGTGCCGGGGCGGAGTGTCCGGACTGTGGCCGCTTCTCGGACCGGGTGCACGACCGCTATCGCCGCAGATTGAAGGATCTTCCGCTCGCTGAGCAGGGCTTCGTGATCCGGTTGGTGGTCCGGCGTTTCATCTGTGGGGCGGCGGACTGTCCGCGTCGGACGTTTGCTGAGCGGTTCTCGCGGCTGGCTGCCCCGTACGCACGGTTCACCACCCGGCTCAACCATGCCCTGGAGCACGTGGGGCTCGCGCTCGCCGGTCGGGCCGGCGCCCGGCTGGCAGCCCAGCTGGGCTTCGGCGCGGGAAGGATGACCTTGTTGCGCAGGGTCATGGCATTGCCCGATCCCGCGTTCAGTACACCGCGTGTGCTGGGCGTGGACGATTTCGCGATCCGTCGCGGCCAGACCTACTCCACTGTCTTGACCAGCGTCGAAGACCATCGCGTGGTCGATGTACTCCCGACACGTGAGGCCGGGCCGCTGGCTGCGTGGCTGGTCCGTCACCCAGGCGTGGAGATCATCTGCCGGGACCGGGCGGGCGCCTACGCCGAAGGCGCCCGGCGCGGTGCCCCTGACGCTCTGCAGGTCGCTGACCGGTTCCATCTGTGGCAGGGCCTCGGCCGGGCCGTGGAGACCTGCGTCGCCGCCCACCGCGACTGCCTGCGCAACCCATCGCCCAGCGGCATGCTGCCGGAGGCCACCGGACTTGTTTCCGGTCGACCGCAGGACGACTCGGAGCCCGTCGGCCGACGCGCCGAACGAAAGAAGGCGGCACACGCCTTGGTTCACGAGCTCTTGGCCCAAGGCCACTCACGCCGGGCGATCGCCCGACACCTGGGCTGGGGCCTCAACACCGTCCTCCGGTACGCGAACGCCGCACACTGGCAGGACACCATCCGCGAGAACCGCCCCCGGCCCAGCAGACTGGACCCCTACAAGCCCTACCTGGAGCGACGCTTCGCCGCGGGATGCACCAGCGTCACCCGCCTCCACAGTGAACTCGTTGCCGACAACGCGCCCGTCACCTACCAGATGGTCCGCTCCCACATCGCCACCCTCCGCGGGGCTCCGGCCGGCGCGCCGCCGCGGCCGCCGACGGTGCGGCAGGTGACCGGCTGGGTCACCCGACACCCCTCGACCCTGAACGAGGAGGACCGGGCCGGCCTGAAGGAGGTCCCGGCCCGTTGCCCCGAACTGGACAAGGTCGCCGGACACGTCCGCGACTTCGGCGAGATCCTCACCGACCGCCTCGGCTCCACACTCCCCACCTGGATCGACGCAGTCGACGCCAGCCAGCTACCGGGCCTCACCGGCTTCGCGCTCCACCTGCTCCGAGACCTCGACGCCGTGACAGCAGGGCTCACTCTCGACTGGAGCTCCGGCAGCATCGAGGCGCCGTCAACCGCATCAAGAAGATCAAGCGGCAGCTCTACGGCCGCGCCGGCTTCGAACTGCTCCGCAAGATGATCCTTCTCCAGCAACACTTCGCGATGTTCCCCAAGAGCTGCGCGAGAACCGGATACTAGGAACCCCTGCCGCGGCCGGCATATAGCCAGTGCATGCAGGTACCCAGCCGTGGCAGGATGACCTCATGTTGATCCGAAAGGGCGATGCCGCGTAGGCGTCCCAAGGTCGTCCGCGCAGAGCGGTGCCGGCCACGATGGCAGTATCCGGTCCTGAGGGTCCCCGGTGTCTCCGCGCGGACTCGTGCAGCGATCCGCCGGGTCGAAGACCAGGAGATGTGGCCCAACGCGGTCGCCAAGGCAATCTCGTGTTTCGAGTGGGCTCTTAAGCAGCCCGGACGCTACCTGGACGCCTCCGCGTTTGATTCGCCGGGGGTGGGAGATGCCCGTGATGACCTGGAGTGGGCGATGCTGTACCTTCCGCCCGGAGCCAAACGGGACTTGGGCCGATTGATCACGCGTATCGATGAGGAATTCGAGCGCCGCACCTTGCCGGAGCCCAACTACAGCGAGTGGGCGACGACGCGCTGGTGGTGGACCAGAATGCGTGAACGCTGACGGTCTCCAGGGTCGTGTCCCTCCCTGCAATCGAACGAACCTGTCACCCTCCGCGACCGCTCCCCAAGATCTGTGCCAGAACCGAGTTTCGACAGCACCGCCCGCCTGCCGGGCCCGGCCTGGTGACGTCCTGGGCGACGGAGGTCGGGTTCGCGCTCCGGTCTTGCGCGCATGCCGGGTGGGCGGGGGACCGCCGGGGTGATTCGGCGGTGTGTCGGATCGGTTGCCGGCCGGGGGCTGGGCTGTCTGATCCAGGGTGGCGGAAGACAATCCCCTGATTCCCCTTTCCGCTTTCTGGGAGTAGATCGTGACTTTCTCACTGTCGGTTGCCGGTGGTCAGCCAGGCTCAGGCGTGAGCGGGTATCGTGCCGGTTGGGCGGGCCGCCGTGGACGTGCGCTGGCCGTTGCGGCCGGCATGCTCTGTGTCGCCGGTATCGCCCCGGTGGCGCTGTCCGGGACCGCTCATGCCCAGGGCACCTGCACGACCTCGGGTAACACCACCACCTGTACGTTCGCTTTCACCGGCGCCGAGCAGACCTTCACCGTGCCCGGCGGGGTGTCCTCGGTGCAGGTGTCCGCCATCGGCGCGGCCGGTGCCCCCAACGACACCGGTGACGGCGGTACCCCGGGTGGGATGGGCGCCCAGGTCAGCGGCACACTGTCGGGATTGAGCGTGGGCCAGACGTTGTATGTCGAGGTCGGCGGCACTCCCACCAACAGCGGCGGCTGCATCGGATCGACGCGGTGTACCGGCGGGTTCAACGGGGGCGGCTCCAGCCACCAGACCGGGGGTGGCGGCGGCGGTGCCTCCGATGTGCGCACCCAGCCCCGCAGCACTCCCCTCACCACCACCGACTCGCGGCTCATCGTGGCGGCCGGCGGCGGCGGAGGCGGCTCGTTCGCCTTTTGCGACCCGGGGGGCACCCCGGGTGGCAATGCCGGGGAAGCCGGAGGCAACGGCACGTGCGGGACCGCGAGCACCGGCGGTGGGCCGGGCACCCAGACCATGGGCGGTACCGGCGGAACCCCCGGCGGCAACCCGGGCCACCTGGGCACCGGCGGCAGCGGCACTGACAGCGTTATCGCCAGTGTCGGCGGCGGAGGCGGTGGCGGTCTCTACGGCGGCGGCAACGGAGGCACCCGTAACGGAACGGCCGCCGCCGGCGGTGGCGGTGGCGGCTCCTCCCTGGTTCCACCGGGCGGCACCGGCCCCACGGTGACCAGCGCTGGTGCGAGTATCACCATCAGCTACACCCGGGCCACGGTGACGACCATGCTCACGACCTCGCCGAACCCGTCGCTTTTCGGGCACCCGGTTACGCTCACCGACACCGTCTGCCCTGCCAGCGGCTCCACCGCGACCCCGACCGGCACCGTCACCTTCACCGACGACGGCGCCACCCTCGGCACCGCCCCGCTGTCCCCCGGCGGAGGCGACCACTGCGCCCAAGCCCGGCTGACCTGGTCGAACCTGCTGCCCGGCGGCCACACCCTGACCGCCCAGTACAGCGGCGACGCCACTTACGCGGTCCCCGCCGCGGAAAGCGCCACCCAGACGGTCAACTGCACCCGGACCGTCGCCGGTTCCGTGGCCAGCGTCGTCGCCACCGGCGAGAGCACCTGCATCCTCAACGCCACCGTCCGCGGCAGCGTCACGGCCGGGGCGGGCACCGCCCTGTTCATCGGCAACTCCACCGTCCAGGGCAGCGTCGCCTCCTTCGGCTCCACCCTGGTCGGGGTGTGCGGCACCACCGTCACCGGCTCCCTCGCCGTCGACGGAGCCAGCAGGTTCGTCGTCATCGGCGATCCCGGCGACGACCACTGCGCCGCCAACCAGATCCAGTCATCGGTCCAGCTGAGCAACAACAACGGCGGCCTGGAGGCCATCGGCAACCACATCGGCGGATCCCTGCTGGTCACCGGCAACACCGGCACCGGGCCCTTCCCCGAGGACAACCGCCCCGAGATCGAAGGCAACACCATCGGCGACTCCCTGGCCTGCTGGGGCAACACCCCGCCCCCCACCAACGACGGCCACCCCAACACCGTCACCGGCGCCCGCACGGGCCAGTGCAGCACCCTGTAACCCACCCGGCCGGGCATTTCGCCCCTGGGTAAGCCCGTAGTGCCCGCGCCCGCTGCCGCACTCCACGCAGCCGGCGCGGGCTCCTCGCGTCGCTCGGCGCCGCTCCAGCTGCTTCGCAGACGGCGAGGGCCGGAGTTATAGAAGAAGGACCACGAGCCGCACGCCGCCGACTGAAGCGCAGGTGACTCCCATTCTCGCGAACAGCACCTATTCGAGCAGACGCGCGACTCCCAATCTCATGTCGAAACGACGGCACAACCCGCGTACATAGCCAAAGCCGGGATCCCGGGTGTTGTCTCAGTTGATCTGGTCCACCCGGCCAGGCAACTGGGCCTGGGGCTCTCCACGCCGAGCTACAGTACGGCAACGCACGAGCTCAGATCGGTGGCCAGGAAGACCAGGTGCGAGTCTTCGGTGACATCCACTCGCCCCAAGGCGACTGGGGTGTCGCCCGCGCGCCGAAGGTCCGGCAATCCCCGTTTGAAGTCCTTGCAGGTGACGACGCCGTCCTCCGCCATGCATTGGGCCCGCCATGTCCAGACGCTGAGGAACTGGCTGGCCGGCAACGTCGATTCGGACCACACCCGGAAGGAAGCCCCGGCACGCAAGGCCAGGGCAGCCTGGCTCGCGGCATCGGTCTCATGCCGTTCGAGGGCAGCAATCAGGTCTTCGCGATCCACGACGTGCAGTATGGCGCTCTGCGGGTGCCCAGCAGCCCGCTGGTCCAGTGACCCGTGCTGTCAGGTCTCGGTGAGACAAGCGCTTGTCCGTCAGCCTGCTCGACCTTCGCTGGGCGGGACACGACGGACCAGGTCCACTGAGACGACGAGCGAATCGGACCAGATCATGTGAGACGGGGACCAGATCGGCTGAGACAGGACACGTCCACTCAGCATCGTCCAGCACCACCCCGGCCCCGGGCGAGAGGTCCAGCACCGCCCCCGCCGCCCTCATGCCACCGCTCCCGGAGCCACCACCACGACCGAACGGTCGGCCAGCGGCTCGACCAGGTCGACCCCCAGTCGCCGATGCAGCATCGGAACCGGTTCCAATATGAATGGCAATCCACCGCAGGTTGCAAGAAGCGTGACCAGACGGTTCCAACAAACGTGTCCCGCAAGGTCAGAATCGCCAGGTCAGCACACCGCCCTGGTTCCAACTATCGTGTCTCGGCACATTACTGCGACTTTTCGGTCCTGTCGCACTGAAGCTGGCGGATGCTCACCGCTTCGCGCGCCGAGTGGCGAACATCGCCTGGTTCGGGACCGGGCCTGCCCGATCGCGACGCCGCCCCGCATCCGTCGCCTGCCCGGGGGTGGCGGCACCACCGCATCCGCACCGCAGCAGGGAAATCCAGGTGCCCCGGCCGCCACTCGTCCCTACGCTTCCCGCCATGGACAGCACCGGGGCCGAGCGGCTCCTGAACGTCGTGGATGTCGAAGCCACCTGCTGGGCCCGCGGCCAACCACCGGGCGCGGTCAGCGAGATCATCGAGATCGGGCTGACCGTCGTCGACCTGGCCACCGCGGAGCGCCTCGCCCGGCATCGGATCCTGGTGCGTCCCGCCCGGTCGACGGTCAGCGAGTTCTGCACGGAGTTGACCGGCCTCACACAACACGAGGTGGACGGAGGGGTCAGCTTCGCCGAGGCGTGTCGGCTGCTGGCGGCCGAACACCACGCCGGGTCCCGCCCGTGGGCCAGTTGGGGCGACTACGACCGCAACCAGTTCACCCGGCAGTGCCAGGACACCCGGACGCCCTATCCCTTCGGCCGGCACCACACCAACGCCAAGGCGGCCTTCACCGAGGCATACGGCCTGCGCAAACGCCCTGGCATGGCGCAGGCCCTGGAGATCGCCGGGCGGCGACTCGAAGGCCGCCACCACCGCGGCGAGGACGACGCCTGGAACATCGCCGCCCTCGTTCTCCACCTGTCCGAGCGGGGCGTGTGGCCGGATCCGTGCTGACCGCGCTTGGCATCCCTCCGCACGCAGAGGCTTGACAGCAGATTGGGGCCGGGCGCATCAAGACGGATCTCCGGGACTGGCTCTCAGCCCACGGCATATTCCGCGGAAGCCGGATTCACTGAGAATCCTGCGCCGAATGTTCTCAGCCGACGTGGCAACCCCACAGCTGAGGACGAGATCCAAAGACAAGCTCGCCGAGACAGGACATCGATGGAGGAAGAACCTCCGGTAGAGGGGGTCCTGCGTACCGAGGACGGTGCGGATCCGTGCGAATCGTCGGCTACCGCCTGCGGAGTGGAGGGGTGCGCGCCGCCTGCACTCGGCCTGCGGGCTCAGGTGAGGGCGGCGGCCAGCAGGGTGAAGGCGGCGATGATGACGGCGACGCGGACGTAGTGGAAGCGGTCCCAGCGGTTCACCTGCTCCTTCCAGTCGGCGGGCCGGTTCTCGGGGGTCCACGTCTTGCTCCGGTTGTTGATCGGGACGAGCAGCAGGATCGACATGATCACGCTGACGATCAGCAGCCCGGCGGCGGTGACGACGAGGCCGGTGCCGGAGTGATGCCATCCCGCGATGGCCCAGACCGCGGCGAGGACGAGCGACCCGATGTACCAGAACGGCATCACGGCGCCGAGCATCCGGCCCCCGTGGGCGCGGCCGAGTTGGCCACTGTCGTCGGGGAGTGCGTCGAGGATCCGGTTGATGATGAAGGCGACGGAGAACTCCACCCCCACCATCACTCCGACGACCACGGTGGTGACGACCTTGAGTGCGTCGAGCATGATGACCCCTCCTGGGATCTAGCGCCGCTAGATGATGAGGTAACGCTAGTACTGCCACCGCTCACTTGTCTAGCGATGCTAGGATCGAGTCATGTCGGTACAGGAACGCAAGGAACGCGAACGGGCGAGCCGCGAGCGCCTCATCGTGGCGACGGCCCGCGAACTCGCCGAGCAGCACGGCTGGGACGCGGTCACCACCCGCCGGCTCGCCGAGCGCATCGAATACAGCCAGCCCGTCCTCTACAGCCACTTCCGCGGCAAGCGCGAGATCATCGGCGCCGTCGCCCTGGAGGGTGCCGCCGAGATGGCCGCGGCACTGCGGGCCGCGACCTCGGCCGCGGACGGCCCTCGCGCCCGGGTCACCGCCCTCGCCCGCGCCTACCTCGACTTCGCCGAACGCAACCCGGCGGTCTACGACGCCATGTTCCAGCTCGACGGCGGCCTGGCCTTCGCGGAGGAGGACACCCCGGAGCCGCTGAAGGACGGCTTCGCCGCCCTGCTGGAGACTCTCGCCGAGGTCGCCGGGGACGGCGTCCATCCGGCACTGTTCACCGAGGTGTTCTGGGCGGCCCTGCACGGGCTGGCCACCCTGACCCGGGCGGGACGGCTTCCGCCAGCGGAGGCCGAGCGGAGGGTGGAGCTGCTGGTGAGCCGGCTCGCCGTGGTCTGACACACCGTCCGGGCGGACGGGCAGCCGGGGCCTTCCGGCCCGGCTGCCGGCGTACGGCATCGCCACGCAAGAGCCACCGCGCCGAGAATCCGCCAGCACGAACGAGACCGAGCTGGAGTCCGACAGCTTCCATGCAACAGGACCGGCGAAGCCAACCGGTTGAGCCGTGACAGGATCGTTGGAACCGCCAAGGCGTGCTGACCTGGCCGTTCTCGGGGTGGGTGACACGCTTGTTGGAACTGATTTGCCAAGCTTCCTGGAACCAAGCGGTCAGTTGTCATTCATGTTGGAACCACTTCCGAAGGTCGCTCTCCTTACGACTACGCCGTCGAGGACTGGCTCGCCAACCGCTGAGCCCGCCAGCAGTTCCCCGCGCCCCTGGACAGTGCCTCAGCTCCAGTCGAAGGTCAGCAGTGCGAGCCGCTCAACGGGCTCGAAGAACAGCAGAATCGAGTCGGCGCCCGAGCGTCGGTAGTGCCAGCCCGGCACCGACGCCACAAAGTGGAACGGGTTTCCGGCCGGACTGACCGGCCACGCGCTGTCGTCGTCGTACTCAACGCGGAACAGCTCGGGCTGGACCCAGTTGTCGTGAGCGTCCGCGTTGCCGCCGAGCTGCTCCAGCAGTGCCATGGCGTTGGACTCGTCATACCGCAGGGACCCGTCGTTGTGACGCATGAGCAGGATGCCCTCACGGCGGAAGGCGTCCCGGTGCGCCAGGTAGCTGCGGCCCTCGGAGTCGCAGTGCTCGTCGAGCCGCGTACGGAACCCAGGCCAGGGGTCGGGCAGTTCCTCGGAGGTCGTCGCCCGCGCGAAGTAGCGCAGGTCGCCGAGTAGGCGGTAGCGGTCGTCCTCCATCGAGAACCCGAGCCAGTTGGTTCTCTGCAGGGGTGAGTGGAATGCCTCGGTGTGGTCGCCGAGGTAACCTTCCGCCGGTTCCAGTGGGCTGACCAGATGGATCCACCCGTGCCAGGCCGGGTCCACTCCGGCGAGATCGATCGAGATCAACGGGTGCAGGTGCTCTGCCAGTTCGACCTGGTCGGTGATGAACACATCCGCGGGATCGGGGTAGACCCGCAACCCTGTCCCGGCCGTCATGACGTCTTCCTGCATCTGGAGCCTCCGTCGTTCTCCCCCGGCGATCGGCCGGGCTGCCAGCACGTGTGATCGATCGACGGACAGTCAACCCCACCCATCGGACACTCGCAGCCGTTCACCTCACGTCAGCCTGCCCCTGTGGCCGGATTCAGGTGAGTCGTCGGGGTAACGGACAGAAGAAGCGGCGGGCGTTGTGGTCGGCTGAAGCCGAAGCCCGGATGACGTCAACGAGTTGGCGCGCGTTCTCGCGGCCGCCCGGGCCGAGGTCGGGGCGTCCGTCGGTGGCAAGACCCTGCGAAAGCTCCTCCTGCGCCAAGGCGACCTTCCAAGAAGATCGGCACTGATGCCGAGGCAAGACCATGGCATTCAATCCCAAGATCGATTCCGGCGCCCCCGGCACGCCGCATGCGGCGGTAGCGGCGGGCGACGGTCGACTCGGAGAGCCCGAGAACCAAGCTCCACGATCTCGCCGAGACCGCCGGCGGCAGGGTGGAGATCGAGACGTTGGACATCAACGAGCCGGAGCCGATCGCGGCGCTGCGCAGGCGCCTGGACGGCCGAGCGCTGGACATCCTGTTCGTCAACGCGGGAATCACCACTCGGGACGAACACATCCCGATCGGCGAGGTCACGACCGAGGAATTCAACGACGTCATGCTCACCAACGCGCTGAGCCCGATGCGCGTCATCGAATCCCTGCAGGACCCTCGTCACCCCGACCGGCTTGATCGGTGCGATGTCGTCCGGCCAGGGCAGCATCGCCAACAACGAGACCGGGCTGCGGGAGGTCTACCGAGGCGGCAAGGCGGCGCTGAACCAGTTCATGCGAAGCTTCGCAGTCCGCCAGCCCGAACCGGCACGCACGCTGCTGGCCATGGCACCCGGCTGGGTTCGCACGGATCGGGGAGGATCGGACGCCCCTCTCGGCGTCGAGGACAGCATTCCCCGGCTGGTGAACGTCATGCTCGCTCAGTTCGGCACCCCCGGCGTGCAATTCGTCGACTACCGGGGCCGAACCGTTCCCTGGTAGCTACGCGAGTTGATCAGCCGACGGCAATCACCTGAAGGCGAGCTCATGGGGGCTGCCGCCGAGAGCGGACGTACTCGGGGTGGGTGCCAGGGACGGTTGCGGCCTGTCCGGTTGCGGTCAGTCCAGGGGGAGGGCCATCTCCAGGATCCGGGCCTGCGGGTCGAGCCGGTAGGGGGTCTCGCCGCCGGTGTAGGCGAAGCCGCGGCGCAGGTAGAAGGCGGCGGCGCGGGCGTTCTCCTCGTGCACGCCGAGCAGCATCCGCTTGGCGCCGCCCTCGGTGCGGGCCCAGTCGATGACGGCGTCCAGCAGGGCGTCCGGCACGCCGCGCTCGCGGCCGCGGTGGTCCCCCGCCACCCAGACGCCGACCAGGACGACGGTCGCGGCCTGCTCCTCGTCGGGGAAGGAGAGCATCGTCCCGACCCACTCGCCGTCCGCGTCGACCGCGACCAGGCCGACCCTGCCCGGCTCGTTCGCCCGGGACGTCCGGGCCCGCCAGTCGGCCTCGCCGAGGGCCAGCGCCGTCTCGTGGGTCTCGCCGAACGCCATGGGGAAGTCCAGGAGTTGGGCCAGCCGCGCCTTCCGCAGACGCTGCCAGTCCTCGACGCCGATCCGCTCGATCCGGTACCGCATACCCGCCGACCCCCGCTGCCGTAGCTGCCTTCGCCGACGGTGATCACCGTCGGCGAAGGCAGCATAGTCCCAGGTCAGGGACGGCTCCCCCCTGCAGCCCCGGCGCCGGTGGGTGCCGGTGGGGTCGCCGGCGGTCGCGCTCGGGCTGGTGCCGGGTCAGGGCTTGATGCGGACGACCTGGGGGTCGTGGTCGCTGGCCTGCTGGGCGAACTCGGCGTTGATGTGCACCACGTCGTACTTGGCGTAGCCGACCTCGGGGCTGACCAGGATGTGGTCCAGCACCTGCGAGTTGCCCTGGTAGACGTAGGAGTACTGCTCGGTCTCCGGCAGCTCGTTCACCAGGTCGCGCAGCACGCCGTCCTTGGTGAGCGCGGCCAGCGCGGGCGAGAACTGGTAGTCGTTGAAGTCGCCGAGCGAGACGACGCGCGCCTCCTTGTCGGCGGCCAGCAGCTTGGCGACGAAGGCCTGTTCGATGGTGGCCTGCTTGACCCGCTGCAGCTCGGAGCTGCGGGCCGGGGCCTGGAAGCGGCTGTCGATGCCCTGGTCGCCGCCCTTGCTGTTGAAGTGGTTGGCGATCACGAAGAGCTTCTTGCCCCGGAAGGTGAACTGGCCGACCAGCGGCTTGCGGCTGCTGGTCCACGCCTCGTCGGTCGGGGCGATCCGGCCGGGCGAGGCGGTCAGGGCGGTGGTGGCGCCGGCGCCGGCGACGTCCACGGCGCTGGTGGCGGTGCCGCCGGGGATGTCGGTGAAGGAGACCCGCTGCGGGTTGAACAGGAACACCTGCCGGATGTTGCCGCCCGGCTCGCCGCCGTCCTTGCCGTCCTGCGGGTCGATCGAACGCCAGTCGTAGGCCGGGCCGCCGGCCGCCTTGATCGCGGCGATGAACTTGGCGACGGTCTGGCTCGCGTCCACCGTGCCGTCGCTCTTGGCGCCGTTGTCGTCCTGGATCTCCTCCAGGGCCACGATGTCGGGCGAGCGCAGGTTGGTGACGATGCCCTGGGCCAGCTCGGCGAACTTGGCGTCCGGGTTGCCCGGGGCCAGGTTCTCCACGTTGTAGGTGGCGATGGCGAGTTCACGGTCGGTGGCCTTCGCCGTCACCTCGCGCTGGAGGTGGTTGTCCTGCAGCGTGCCCATGGTGCCGGCGACGAGCGTGTAGCCGCCGAACTGGTTGTAGTCCAGCGGGCCGGTGGTGGTGCCGGTCAGCACGTCGCCCACGTTGGCCACCGGGAAGGGCTGCTGGGAGACCGGCGCCTGCTGCTGCACCATCAGGCGGCCCACGTTGGGCTCCGCGTACGACTCGTACAACACGCCGCCGCGCTTGCTGCGCTGGTCCTGCCGGTCGGCGGCGACCCACAGCTCGTTGTACTTGTCCGTCGCCTGTATCACCCGGACGTCCTTGACCTGGACGAGCATGCCCTCCAGCGACTCGTAGAAGTCCAGGGCGTACTTCTCCGGGTTGAGCGGCACCGAGTCGACGGTGCCGTCGGGCCCCGCCGGCGGGGTGTAGGTGCCGGGGATGTTGCGGGTGTCCACGACCACCGGGGCGGGCAGCGGGTTGCCGGAGGAGAGCACGGTGACGGCGGGGCCGGTGATCTCGGTGACGGACTGCGAGCCGCCGGAGAGGTTCGGGTAGTACTCGGTGACCTTGCCGCTGACCAGGACCGAGTCGCCGGCCTTCACGGTCGGGTTGCCGCCGGTGTAGACGAAGATGCCCTCGCTGGTGGCCGGGTCGGCGTCCGGGTTCGGGTCCTGCATCCAGAAGCCCTTGGAACTGCCGTACGCGCGCACGCCGGTGACGACGCCGGGCACGCCGGTGACGGGCTTTCCGGCTTGCGGGGAGATCCGGGTGGTGCCCTGGATGTCGTGGAT
The DNA here is from genome assembly GCF_044742585.1 of Kitasatospora sp. NPDC087861. NCBI lineage: Bacteria > Bacillati > Actinomycetota > Actinomycetes > Kitasatosporales > Streptomycetaceae > Kitasatospora > Kitasatospora sp. NPDC087861. The sequence continues at coordinate 5,765 of NZ_JBIUUS010000038.1, read as the reverse complement.
GCGCAGCGGTCCGGCCTCGGTCGGCCCGGCCGGGGCGGCGGCGGGCGCGGCGCTCGCGGCCGGCAGCGGGACGAGCACCAGGGAGGCGGCCAGGCCGGCCGGGAGGATCGCGGCGCGCAGCAGCGCCCGGCGGGGGCGGGGGGCGGGGGCGGTGGTCACCGGGACATGACTCCTAGCTCCGTCGTGCGGCACAGTCGTGGCACGGCGGTCGAGGGTGAGGGCGGGGCGTCGAGCGTCCACCCGGCAGGTCTGGGGCCGCCGGGCCGTGACGAGCGGTCAGGCGGCGCGCCTACCGCACGCGCTACCCGCGTAGAGGAAGCGGAAGCCGGTCACCCGCCCCCCGCAGCGCCCCCAAGATACGCGCGTAGAAAATGACGCGACAAGACCCCGTCAGTGAACTCTTGGTTCCGCTCCCCCGGCGGCCGCCCCCGCGATGCGCCCCGGCCGCCGCCCGGGCCGCCGCCACCCGCAGCGGCCCGGTGGCATCCCTCAGGCGGACTCGATCCGCTCCACGATGAGTTCGCAGAGCTCGTGGGTGCGCAGGGCGTCGTGGGCGTCAACGGTCTTGCCGGTGCGGACGGCGTCGAGGAAGGCGAGGACGACCTGCTCGATGCCGCGCTGGCGGGCGACGGGCACCCAGTCGCCGCGCCGGCGGACGGTGGGCTGGCCGCGGTGGTCGATCACCTCGGCCAGGTTGTGGACCTCGCGCTTGGAGTCGGCGCCGGAGACCTGGAGAATCTCCTCGGTGGAGCCGGACACCCGGTTCATGATGCCCAGCGCCGTGAAACCCTCCCCGGCGAGGGTGAGGACGAGGTGCTCCACGAGGCCGTCACGCACCCGGGAGCGGACGTCCACGTGCTCGACCTCACCGGGAGCCAGGAAACGAAGCACATCCACAACATGGACGAAATCGTCGAAAACCATCGGCCTCGGCGCCTCCGGCAGGCCCTCCCGGTTCTTCTGCAGCACGATCAGGTCACGCGGCCGCTCCTTCGCCTGAACATAACCCGGCGCATAACGGCGGTTGAAACCCACCATCAGCGAACAACCCGTACGGTCCGCGAGGTCGACCAGCCGACGGGAACCCTCCAGCGTGTAGGCCAGCGGCTTGTCCACGTACACGTCGACGCCCGCGGTGAGCAGCCGCTCCACAATCGGAACGTGCTGGTCGGTGGCCGCGTGCACGAACGCGGCCCGGATCCCGCTGCCGACCAGCTCACCGAGATCGGTGAACCGCTTGCCCGGATCGACGCGGTAGCTGTCGCCGATCCGGTCGAGCTTGGCCCGATCCCGGGTCATCAACCGCAGATCCAGACCCGGCAGAGCCGCCAGGACCGGCAGATACGCCTTCTGCGCGATGTCGCCGAGACCGATCACCCCGACCGGCAGCAGGGCATCGGGGACAAGGATCGGACTCATCGGCTCTCCTGTGGGCATAGGTGATCATCGGCCGCACCCACCCTATTCGCCAGGCACCGCACACCACACAGCACCGCCCACGCCACAGGGCGACCAGCACCATCGGCTGCGAGCCTTCGTCGAACTGCACCACCCCGGCGCCAGCGACGAGCACACCACGGCTCAGCTGGGGCCGAGTCTCGCATCACCTGCCGACAGTGGTCGCGTCGGTTTGCCGGCTGCTCAGAAGCCATCAGCCGGCAACTGGGCCGTCTACGCCGCGAACCGGCCGTCCCGGGCGCCCTGATGCGGCAGGCATTCGGACACTTCCAATACCCGACTCCATCATTAAAGACCCTCTCAGTCACCGCCGAGCGGGAGTTCCTGCGCTACAAGAAGGTCACCGCGGACGGCAGGACAGCCGCTGTCGACCCGAGCGACCTCTACGACCTCCTCCACCTGGACCAGCGCGCCGACCGCGTTCTCCCCAACGGCTGGTGCATGCTGCCACCCAAGCAGATCTGTTCCAAGGGCAACGCCTGCCTGGCCTGCGACAAGTTCGTCACCGACGCCAGTCACCACGACGAGCTCCAGCGCCAACTCGCCCAGACCGAAACCCTGATCACCCGCCGCCAGGCACGGTTCACCGCCCGCCACAGCGAGCCCATGGGCGAGGAAAACGTCTGGCTCGCCGGCCGCCTCTCTGAGACGCGGGCCCTGAGCAAGGTGCTGGTCGCGCTCGACCAGATCGGCGTTCACGACGACGGACAACTCCGTGCAGTCCGGGTGAGCACCGACTTCCTCTACAAGCATCCGGAGCTCCTCCTCCTGATCGAACGGCACCGCACCAAGGGAGGTCACATTCCCGGCACGCGTCCTGTAGAGGCCAAGCCGCCGTCAGCCTCAGCGGCTGTGCGGGCCCTGAGCGCACGCCTGTCTCAGCAGCAACAGGCTCACCGGGAGGAGATCGCACGCCTTCGGAAGGCGTTGCAGATCGCCCAGGGTGAGAACTTGGAACTTCGTCGGCGCCTGGCCCAATTCGCCCCAACCTGACAGCGGCCGGTGCGTCCGGGCCATGGGCTATGCTCGCGACTCGAACACCCTCTGACGTGAGAAGAAGACCCGGTGGACGACAGGATCGCCCGGATCCAGGCCAAGCTCGCCGCCCTACCGCCAACGGAGAAGGCTTCTCTCGGCCCCGTGCTCACCGAGCCGCAGGTCTCGGAGTTCGAGGACGCCCACGGTGTCCGACTTCCCGAGGAATTCCGCCAGTTCGTCACCCGAATCGGCCATGGCGGATACGGTCCGACCTACGGCCTCTTGCCGATGGAACGGTGGGTGACCGGGGCCGCGAGGGCCAAGAGCGGAATGCCTGGCGAGCCGTTCCCGATCGTTCCTGACCTGGAGATCTCCACTCAACCGGACGCGCGGAGCTGCCTCACACACTCCTTCCCAGGCACCATCACGGTCGTCTACCGGGGCTGCAGCGACTTGACTCTGCTCGTCGTCACAGGGCCAGGCCGCGGGCGTCTGGTAGAGGTCAACTCCGAAGGCTTCTTCCCCCCTCGCTTCCACGCCGACTCGGACTTCCTCTCCTGGTACGAGCGATGGCTGGACTTCGTACTGGCCGGACATCGTGATCTGACCTGGTTCGCGGACCAGATGGCCGGCGACGAGGGGGAACTGGTGGCCACGCTCTTGAACGACGCTCTCGCGACACGGCGTCGCGCCGCCGCATACACCTTCATCACCTACCCGAGTCCGAGCAGATCGCTCCCAGACGTACTGACGCGAGCACTGGCAACGGAAGCTCTCCCAGCCGTGAGGGAAACAATTCTTCGTTCCCTTGCCGCCCAAGGAGAGTACGGCCGCAACCTCCTGGCCACCGCGTTCACAGACCCAGCCCCGGACGTCCGTTCCCTCGCGGCCATCCTCATGACCACGCCCACAGCGCTGGGGCGCCAACTGAGCACACCGCTACGGCAGGCTCTCAGAAATCAGCTGGCGATCGAGCAGGACCACTCAGTGCGCGAGACGATCCAGAGGGCCCTCAACCATTCACGCTGACCCCGCGGAGCCGGACATCTACTGCCCGTCAACGACATGCCGCTCGCGGCTTCAACTGCAGGCAAAGCTCCCTATGTTGTCGCAGCTACGGATACCATGTGGTCGATGTCGGGTGCCTTGGCGTCGGTGAATGTCTTGTCGTCGTAGGGGCTGGTCCACACACCGGACACGGCGCGACAGAGTTCGTCCTGGACGACGTTCTGGCCGTCGCGGGCGAGGACGACCTCGCGGGTGTCGCACTGCCCGTACTGCTTGATCCAGTGCGGGAACTTCTCCCGGGTGTACCCCTCCATGGAGTGCGGGGCCTCCACGACGAGCTGGTTGAGTTCGGCACGGGCCTGCTCGGCCGGAGGCGGCTCGGTCAGCTCACGGTGCTGAGCGACAATGAAAGCTGCGGGAGCGGCCGGCGACACTGCGGCGGCGGCCGGAGCGGCGGCGGGGATCAGCGCGAGGGCAAGTGCGGCGGCAGTGGTGGCGCCTCGGCGCCACCAGACAGAAGTGATCATGCAGCAAGGGCTACCGGCCCCGGGACGGACGGCTGGCGTACCGTCACCCGGAGGTCGGCGTGGCGCCGGTCTGGTTGACGCGGGCCGCCGCGGATTCGGGCTGTCCCGCGGTCCGGCTGGAGGTCCAGGCTTGGAGGTAGGCGGTCCAGTCAGTGGCCGCGCGGGAGCGCCACCGCGTGACGGTGTTGAGGTGGAGGCCGAGCATGGGGGCGAGGCGGTGGGCAGCGCAGCGATCCGGGGCCGCCGGGGTGGGAAGGCCGGGGGCGCAATATCGTTCGAGTGAACGTCGAGGGTGCCCCGCAGTGCCCGTGGATCACGTGGTTCATCGACTGTGCGACGAAGGCGGTTACCGGCGTTGCGGTCACGCCACACCAGCCGTCAAGGGATGCGGTGCTGGCCGCGCTGCGCATCGGGATCAGCCGCGAGGAGCCCTTCCCGTTCGGCGGCTTGCCGTCGCTGGTGCGCATCGACCGTGGCAAGGAGTTCCTGTGCCGAACGGTGACCCAGGCGCTGGGCGCCTTCGCAGTGCCGCTCCAGGACCTGCCTGCCTACACCCCGCACCTGAAGGGCACGATCGAGCAGCTTGAACGACGCGGTGGAGGAGATGCTGCTGGTGTCGTTGCCCGGCTACACCCGCCGCGCTCGCCCGCTCCGGGTACGCGCCGTGCTGATCTGCGCCGACGACGACGCGATCCTGCACGGCCGGCGGGCCCACGCCGACAACCGCGATCTACGCGTCGCCTGGAGCCCGGACGGCCGGCCCACACTCGTCCTGCCCTGGGACGAACCCCACGACGACCACGCGGCCGTCTCCATGGAAAACCGGCCTTCCCGGTCCCCCACCATGGAGGGATGGACAGACACCCGATCGACGTTCCGGGCGTCCTGGACGTCGGACCGACACCCCGGACAGCGCTTGCCTGGCTGCCGCCGGCGGAACTGTGGCAGGCCGTCCAGCGGATCCGGGAGGAACACGATCCGCAGATCCGCCGCTGGCCGCCGCACGTCAACGTGCTGTTCGGCTTCGTCTCGGAGTCAGACTTCGGGCCCGCGCTCCCGCTGCTGGGCGCCGCCGCGGCCGAGCACGCCCCGTTCACCACGCGTCTGCACGGGGTGCGCCACTTCCCCCACCGCCACGACGCCACGGTCTGGCTCGACCCGGCGAGCGGCGGCCCCGGCCCGTGGCAGGCGCTCCACGGCTCGTTGGTCGAGCGCTTCCCCCGCTGCCGGGGTCGGGCGGACGACTTCACACCCCACCTGTCCTTGGGGCGGACCCGGGACCCGCGCCAGCTCGCACCCGAACTGGCCGCCCGCCTGGGCACCACCTCGACACGGGTCACCGAACTCACGCTCCTCTCCCGCCGGGGCGACGGCCCGATGCGGGCCCGGTTCACGGTCGAACTGGGCACAGGCGAGATCCGGCAGCTGCCACAACTGCCGGACCTCGGGCCCGCGTGAGCGCGGGTCTCAGCTCCCCACCGACGCGTTCGAGGTCATCGGCGGCAACGTGATGCCCAGGATCCCGCCGTTCACCCCGTTGCACGGGCTCCCCCGCGGTTTCGGTCCACGGAAGTCGCCAAGCCCCGACCCGCCCCATGGCCGCCGCGCTGTTCGGGTCCGCTGGTGCTGCCCGCTCCGACCAAGCGGGAGCTGGTGACCGCGCTGGTGCCTGCCCCGGCCGGGGCTGGAAACGGAGCATCAGCCACCGCGCCAGTTCCCGACCCTACTGAGCCGCGCGAAGGCAACCGGTCAGTCCTGGACCTCGACCTCGACGGCCGTACGGATCTCCAGAGT
>NZ_JBIUUS010000037.1:0-70233 GCF_044742585.1 Kitasatospora sp. NPDC087861 | reverse complement strand
CGGGCCCCGGGCGGGCACCGGGCCGGGGCCCGCGCCGCCCCCCCCCCCGCCCCCCGCGCCGCCCCCCCCCCCCCCCGCCCCGGGGGGGGGGGGGCCACCCACCCGCACCGCCCGCCCCCTTCCCACGAGAGCAGGAGGGACGCACAGTCATGTCCGTACCCGGAACCCCGTCCCCGGCCACCACGCTCGCCACCGGCGCGTGGGGCGATGCGGCGGTCAAGTTCGGCAACAGCCTCGGCGCCGCCGCGGGCTTCCTCGGCATCCTCCTGCTGGTCTTCTTCGCCGCAGGCCGGGCCAGGGGCCGGCTCTCCCGCCCGCTGGCGGTGGCGGTGTTCCTCGGCCCGGCCGCGGTGCTGCTGCTGGTGGGCCTGGTCGTGCCGCTGATCCGGACGGTCTACCTGAGCCTGCAGAACGACGACGGCAGCCGGTTCGTCGGCGGCGAGAACTTCGGCTGGGCGTTCACCACCGACTCCGTGCAGAAGGTGCTGGTCAACACGCTGCTCTGGCTGGTGGTCGCGCCGCTGGTGGCGACCGGCCTGGGCCTGCTGCTGGCGCTGCTGGTGGACCGGATGCGCGGCCAGGCGGTGTACAAGTCGCTGATCTTCATGCCGATGGCGATCTCGCTGGTCGGTGCCTCGATCATCTTCAAGTTCGTCTACGAGTCGCGCGGGCCGGGGCAGCAGCAGATCGGCCTGCTCAGCCAACTAGCCATCGCGGTGGGCTGGGACGACCCCCCGAACTGGATGCTCTCGCAGCCGCTGAACACCTTCCTGCTGATGGCGGTGATGGTGTGGGTGCAGACGGGCTTCGCGATGGTGGTGCTGTCGGCGGCGATCAAGGCGATCCCGGACGAGGTCACCGAGGCGGCCCGGCTGGACGGGGCGCAGGGGGTGCGGCTGTTCTGGTACGTCACGGTGCCGATGATCCGCACCACGGTGGTGGTGGTGCTGACCACCATCATGATCATCACCCTGAAGGCCTTCGACATCGTCCGCACCATGACCGGCGGCAACTTCGGCACTCAGGTGCTGGCCAACGAGATGTACTCGCAGTCCTTCGTGCAGTTCAACACCGGGCGGGGCAGCGCCCTCGCGGTGATCCTCTTCCTCGCGGTGCTGCCGCTGGTGGCCTACAACATCGTTCAGCTGCGGAAGGAGCGGAGGGTCCGATGAGCGCTCGACACGGCAAGCCGACCCGCGCGATGAGCGCGCCGCACGCCAATCCGGTCCGGAAGGCCTTCAGCCGCCCGCTGGCCTCGGTCTTCGTCATCGCGGTGACCGTCCTGTGGACGATCCCGACGCTGGGTCTGCTGGTGACCTCGCTGCGCCCCAAACAGGACGTGACCTCGAACGGCTGGTGGAACGCGCTTCTCCACCCGGACCTCGGCCTGGGCAACTACCACACGGTGCTGTTCGAGGGCGGCTCGGGCGTCTCCACCGGGCTGATGCCGTTCCTGGTGAACTCGCTGGCGATCAGCGTCCCGGCCACCCTGTTCCCGCTGGTGCTGGCGGCGATGGCGGCGTACGGGCTGGCCTGGGTGCGGTTCCGGGGCAGCGACACGGTGTTCTTCGCGGTGTTCGCGCTCCAGGTGGTGCCGATCCAGATGGCGCTGATCCCGCTGCTGCGGCTGTTCTCCGGCGGCGCGCACCTGGGCTCGCTGACGCTGATCCCGGCGGTGGACCTGAAGGGCAGCTACGCGCCGGTCTGGCTGGCGCACACGATGTTCGCGCTGCCGCTGGCGGTGTTCCTGCTGCACAACTTCATCGCCCAGTTGCCGCGCGACCTGATGGAGGCGGCGGTGGTGGACGGCGCCTCGCACTTCAAGATCTTCCGCTCGATCGTGCTGCCGCTGTGCACCCCGGCGCTGGCCTCGTTCGCGATCTTCCAGTTCCTGTGGGTCTGGAACGACCTGCTGGTCGCGCTGACCTTCGCGGGCGGCACGCCGGAGGTGGCGCCGATGACGGTCCGGCTGGCGCAGCTGTCCGGATCCTTCGGCGGGCGGTGGGAGCTGCTGACGGCCGGGGCGTTCCTGTCGATCATCGTCCCGCTGATCGTCTTCTTCAGCCTGCAGCGGTACTTCGTCCGGGGGCTGCTGGCCGGGTCGGTGAAGGGGTAGCGAGGGGCGCGGGAGAGGGGCGCGGGCGAGGGCGAAGGGCCGGCGGTTGGGGCACTGTGGCCGGCCAGGTGTTTCTGAACCTGTTCAGAACTGATTTTTGAACTTGTTCAGAATGGTCTACAGTCGGCTGCAGCCGCGGCGCCGAGCGCGCCCGCCGGCGGACCGCCCCGAGGGCGGCTTCCGCATGCCCACCGACCACTGAGGGGGACCCATGTCCGGTCCGTCCACGCCCGCCCCGGCCGACCTGCCACCCGGACCCGGACCTGGGCCTGGGCCTGCGCCAGGGTCGGTGCCCGCGTCCGGACCCGCGCCCGGTCCGTCCTGGGGCGCCGGCATGCCCGCGCCGACGTCCACCTCGTGGCTGCGCCCCAGCGACCCCGAGCGCAAGGCGCCCGCCACGCCCCGGACCCTCCTCCTGGCCCTGTTCGCCGGCCTGCTGACGGCCTGGCTGCTGTTCGACGGCCTGGGCGTCAACCTGCTGATCTGCGCCGGGGTCACCGCCGTCGCGGCCGGCCTCGCTGCCCGGTCGGCGGGCCGCCGGATCCGGCCCTGGACGGCGGTGTGGAGCCTGCTGGCCGTCGCCCTGCTCGCCGTCCCGGCGCTCTGGGAGGCGGGCTGGCCGGTGACGCTGTCCGTCGTGTGCGCCCTGGGCCTGGCCTCGCTCGCGCTGCACGGCGGCAGCCGCTGGGCGGGCGTCCTGCTCGCCCTGCCCGCCATCGTCTGGCAGCTGCCGCCCGGCGTGCTCTGGGCGGTGGACGGGCTGCGCAGCCGGAGCCTGCCCGGCCGGGGCCGGATCGTCCCGGTGCTCAAGGCGCTCGCGGTCGCCGCCGTCCTGCTGACCGTCTTCGGCCTGCTGTTCGCCGGTGCGGACGCCGCCATGGCCGACCTGCTGAGCGGCCTCAGCCCCAGCCTCGACCTCGACGAGCTCCCGCTGCGCTCGGTGCTGTTCGCCCTCGGGGTGCTCACTGCCGTGGGCTTCGCCCACATCGCGGCCGGGCCGCGCCGCTGGGACCGTACGGTCGTCCGGCCGGGCCGGGCCCGCCGCCGGCTGGAGTGGGCGCTGCCGCTGGTCGCGCTCAACCTGATGTTCGGCACCTTCGCGGTGATCCAGGGCCTGGTGGTGCTCGGCGGCGCCGACGCCGTCCTGCGCACCACCGGGATGAGCCGCTCCGAGTACGCCCGGCAGGGCTTCTGGCAGCTGAGCGTGATCACCGCGCTCACCCTGGTCGTGGTGGCGGTCGCCAAGCGCTGGGCCCCGCGCAGCACGCCGGCCGACCGCCGGGTGGCTCGGATCCTGCTCGGCGCGCTCTGCCTGCTCGCCCTGGTCGTGGTCGCCTCGGCACTCGGCCGGATGTGGTTCTACGTCGACGCCTCCGGGCTGACCCGGCTGCGGCTCTGGGTGCTGGTGGTCGAGGGCTGGCTCGGCGTGGTCCTCCTGTTGCTGATCACCGCCGGGCTGACCCGCTCGGCCGGCTGGCTGCCGCGCGTCGTCGTCCTCAGCGGCATGCTCACGGTCGCGGTGTACGGGCTGATGGGCCCGGACGCGATCATCGCCGAGCAGAACGTCGCCCGCTTCGAGCGGACCGCCCAGATCGACCTGCGCAACGTCCGCGACCTCTCGCCGGACGCCGTCCCCGCGCTGGACCAGCTCCCCGGCGTCGAGCGGACCTGCGCGCTGCAGCTGATCCACGACGGGCTGGAGCACCACCCGAGGCCCTGGTACGCCACCAGCGCCTCCGCCGCCCGGGCCCGGGAGATCCTGGCGCAGCGGCCGCCGGCGGACCACTGGGCGAACGGGCGCACCTCCTGCGAGCCGGCCGGCCTGACGTACGAGCACCTCTGGCCGTGACGGCGGGTCGGTCGTGACGGCGGCCGGTCGTAGCGGAGGTCGGTCGTGACGGCGGCCGGTCTGACGGAGACCGGTCCTGACACGGGTCGGGAAACGGCCGGGCCGGCCGGGAGCGTGCTGCTCCCGGCCGGCCCGGTGTGGTGCTGTGTGGTGCGGTGCTGTGCGGTGTGGTGCGGTGCGTCTCGGTGGGGCTCAGTGCATCGCGACGCCGGAGGCGCCGCTCGGCAGGTCGCTGGCCTTGGCCTTGACCACGAAGACCGCGACCACCAGCGCCACCCCGGCGAGCACGGCGCCCACGATGAAGCCGTGCGAGATGCCCTGGGTGAGGACCGAGTTGGCGGCGTCGGTGCCCTTCGGGAACTCGTGGTGCTGCTGGAGGTAGGCCAGCTGGTCCGGAGTGGCCGACTGCAGGAACTTCGGCTGCTGGATCTTGCCCTCGGCGGTGGCGTAGTGGGCGAAGACCGTGGTCAGGATCGACAGGCCGAGCGAACCACCGATCTGCTGCATCGAGTTGAGCAGGCCGGACGCGGCGCCGGTCTCCTGGCCGGGGACGCCCGCGACCGCGAGCAGCATCACTGGGACGAAGATCAGGCCCATGCCGAAGCCGAAGATGACCGTGGGGCCGAGCACCCCGTCCAGGTAGCCGCTGTCCTTGCTCATCTGGGTCAGCCAGGTGAGGCCGACGGTGACGAGCAGCGCGCCGCCCGCCATGAACGGCTTCGGGCCGTACTTGGCCTGGAGGGTGGAGGCGATTTGCGCGGCGATGATGATCGACACGCTGATCGGGAGGAAGGACACGCCGGCCTTCAGCGGGCTGTAGCCCAGCGGGCCCTGCACGAAGAGGGTGATGTAGAAGAAGATGCCGAACATGGCGGCGGCCAGGCAGAGCATCATCACCAGGCCGCCGGTGCGGTTGCGGTTGGCGAGCAGGTGCAGCGGGGTGATCGGCTGGTCGGTGCGGTTCTCGATCACGACGAACGCGGCGAGCAGCAGCACGCCGGCCGCGAAGGAGCCGAGCGTGATGCTGTCCGACCAGCCGTCGGAGGCGGCCCGGATGAACCCGTAGACCAGGCCGACCAGGCCCAGTGTCGAGGTGAATGCGCCCGGCAGGTCGAAGCGGCCCGCGTGGCGCTCGGACTCGGCGATGTAGCGCGGCGCGGCGAGCGCGATCAGCGCCGCGATCGGCACGTTGACGAAGAAGACCCAGCGCCAGTCGAGGTATTCGGTGAGCAGACCGCCGGCCAGCAGACCGATCGCGGCACCGGACCCGGCCACCGCCGAGAACACGCCGAACGCCCTGTTGCGTTCCGGCCCTTCCTCGAAGTTGGTGGCGATCAGGGCGAACGCCGTCGGTGAACAGATCGCGCCGCCGATGCCCTGGAGCGCGCGGGCGGCCAGCAGCATGCCGCCGTCCTGGGCGAAGCCGCCCAGCAGGGAGGCGAAGCCGAACAGCAGGGTGCCGAAGATGAACACCCGGCGGCGGCCGAGGATGTCGCCCGCGCGCCCGCCGAGCAGCAGCAGCCCGCCGAAGGTCAGCGTGTAGGCGTTGATGACCCACGACAGGTTGGTGGTCGAGAAGTTCAGCGCGTCCCTGATCTGCGGCAACGCGATGTTCACGATGGTGGCGTCGAGCACCACCATCAGCTGCGTGGCCGCGATGACGGTCAGGGTGATGCCCTTGCCCCGACCTTGGCTGCCTTGCGGTGGTGAGTTCTTGCTGAGCGTGTCGGAGATAGCCACGATTGTGCCCCCTGCTGGCTATGTGCCTGGCTGTGTGCCGTGTGCTTCGTACGCTGCGGACCGACTGGTCCGGCGTGGGCCCGCAGGCTGGCGCGGGCCTAGGAAGGAACGGGATCGTTCACTAATGTGGACGATATCCTGGACCAGATTGTGAACGCAAGCGTTCCCTAAGGATGGTGGCGATGGATCGGTTGGTGCGGCGCCTGACGGCGGACCGGGCGGCCGGGCGGGCGGGCGCCCGCCCGCCAGAGGCGGCGGACGCGCCCCCGTCGCCCAGGGCGCCCTCGGGAGCGGCGCCGGATCCGGCGGCTCACTGTCCGATGCGGGTCGCCAGGGAGGCCCTCGCGCGGCCGGTGCGGCGGCGGGGGAAGGAGTTGGAGAACGCGATCTTCGAGGCCACGCTCGACCAGCTCACCTCCGGCGGATACGCGCGGCTGACGATGGAAGGTGTCGCCGGCGCGGCACGGACCGGGAAGGCCGCGCTCTACCGGCGCTGGGCGTCCAAGGACGAACTGGTCATCGACGCCCTGGACTCCACTCTCCCACGCCCCTACGACACCTCCGACCTGGGGTCCGCCCAGCTCGAATTGCGCCAGCTCATCGAGGTGTTCACGGGCGCGATGAACTCCCCGACGGGCGCCGCCATCCAGGCGCTGATGGGCGAGATCGACCATGAACGGGCCGAGGTCTTCAAGGACTTCATCGTCCAGCGGGTGATCGAGCCGACCAAGGAGACCATCCTGGCGATCCTGCGCCGTGGCGCCGAACGCGGCGACGTCCGGCCCGGCGCGGCCACCGCGCTGGTCGCGGATGTCGTCCCGGCGATGCTGCTCTACCAGGTGAAGATCTGCGGCCGGCAGAACATGGGGCCGGACTTCGGGGCCCGGCTGGTGGACGAGGTGCTGCACCCGCTGATCCGCGCCTGAGCGCGGTGCGGGCGGGTTCTGAGCGCGGTGCGGGCGGGTTCTGGGTGGGTTCGGGCGGCTGCGGGCGGCTGCGGGGAGGTGCCCGGTGGTCGGACGGCGGGGATTAGGCTGGAGGCTGCCCAGCTGAACGGAAACCGCGATGCCCATCGTCCCGCCGACGCACTCCGTCGAGCGCTCGCTCCGCCGGGCCGGCGCCAGGATCGTCGTCGGCCTGGACGAGGTCGGGCGCGGTGCCTGGGCCGGCCCGGTCACCGTGGGCGCGGCCGTCACCGGCCTGCGCAAGGCCCCGGAGGGGCTGACCGACTCCAAGCTGCTCACCGAGCTGCGCCGCCGCGCGCTCGCCCCGCTCCTCGCCGACTGGGTCACCGCGTACGCGCTCGGCCACGCCTCGCCGCAGGAGTGCGACGAGCTCGGCATGACGGCGGCGCTGCGACTGGCCGCCGTCCGGGCCCTGGAGGCGCTGCCGGTCGAGCCCGACGCGGTGATCCTGGACGGCAAGCACGACTACCTGGGCGGCCCCTGGCGGGTGCGCACGGTGATCAAGGGTGACCAGTCCTGCATCTGCGTCTCCGCCGCCTCCGTGCTCGCCAAGGTCCACCGTGACGGGCTGATGGCCGAACTCGGCGAGGAGTGGCCGGAGTACGGCTTCGCGGACAACGCCGGCTACCCGTCCCCGGTGCACCGCGCCGCGCTGGAGGAGTTCGGCCCGACCGAGCACCACCGGCTCTCCTGGGCGTACCTGGACGGGCTGCCGAAGTGGCGGCACCTGAAGCGCGTCCGGGACGTCGCGGGTGCGGCCGAAGACTCCGCCGACGAACAGTTGACGCTCGGTTTCTGACGGTCCGTCTGGAATTGCCTGGGTGGGGGAGGTGGGTGTCCGGTGCCCAAGGGGTGGGGTGCCCGTGCGCGTTCGACCGGCATTTGATAGATATCCGGGTATGCCTGTCTTCCCCGAGGAGTCGGAGATTCACGAGAGCCTCCCGGGCCCCGGCGTTCCCTTCCCCCGCGAGTCGGACGCACAAGCCCTCCGCGCGCCTGCCAGCAGCGGCGCGACTTCCACCGTACCCACCACCGTCGCCGCCGCTCCGGTGCCCGGCCCCCGCCCGGCACCTCCGCGTCCGGCACCCCCGCGCGCCGACCGTCCCGGTCCGCCGCGGCAGATCCCCAGGCCCGGACCGGCGCCGCGCCGTCCGGCCGCCGCCGCATCGCAGGTCGAGACCCAGCGCGTCGCCGTCCCCGCTGCGCAGGCGCTGGAGCGCGCCGACGACCTGGTCGACCGGCTGCTCGACGCCGGCCGCAACCCGGGCGACATCCTGGTGCTGACGGTCGGTGAGGCCCACCCCTGGCAGCAGCACGAGCTCTCCTTCGGCGAGGAGCGCTACTGGGCGCAACTCGCCGAGGGCGGGGACGTGTTCTACGCGGACGTCGCGCTGACCCGGCCGGTACACCGAGAGGTGGTCGTCCTGGTGCTCAACGGCGGGCCGGCAGCCCGGGCCGCCGAGGCCCACACCAAGGCGCTCGGCCACGCGACCGCGCTGCTCGTGGTCTGCGGCGACCCGGCCCAGCTGCCGCCGGCCCGGCTCACACCCGGTCGGGCGTAACCGCGCCCGGCCGCCCGGCCGGCGCCTGACCACGGCTGAGCCACCCCGGGCCCGGCGCCGTACGGCGCCGGGCCCGGGGTCGGTCGTACCCCGGTGACGGCGAGGGCTTTCGGCTCCCGGGACGCGGGTCGTGGGGGCAGCGGTGCGCGGGGTCGGTCGGGCCGTGACCCCGGCTTCGGTCGTGGCGTCGGCTCGTACGCGGGTGCCTGGGGCCTGTGCCTGTGTCTGTGCCTGTGCCGTGTGCCCGGTGTCGTCGGGGTCAGCGGGTGCCGGTGCGCCGGGCCGGCTGGACAGCAGCGACCCGCGTCGGGGGGCACGGGTGTTCGGGCGGGCGGGAGTGCTGGGCCCGCTCGGCTGCCTGGTGCCGGGCACGCTGGCCGCGCGAGGCGTCCAGCGCCGAGCGCGGCGGCAGTTCCGTCACGGTGTGCACCGGCCCGTCCGCCCACGACCCCGCGTGCGGGTTGCGTCCGCTCCGGCCGTCCCCGAGGAGCTGCCAGCCCGCCGGGGTGAGCCCGATGTAGGAGCCGCAGCGCAGCCCGTGCAGGCCGGCCGCGTCCCGCAGCGCCCACATCCAGGCGCCGTCCTGTTCCGTCCAGCCGGGTGCGCCCTCGCGGCAGCGCAGCAGCACGGCCGTTCGGGTCGGTCGGGCCAGCCGCAGGTCGTGCGGGGTGATCTGGCGCAGGTGCGTGAGCAGGGCGTTGCGGTGGTGCCAGCCGTCGGTGTCGTGTGGCCAGGGCGTGAACGAGGCCGAGGCGGCCAGGTGGTGCAGCGCGTCGAGGACGGCGACCACGACCGTGCCCGGCTGGGGCAGGTGGCGCTGGTGCAGTTCCAGGACGAACTCGCGCGGGTCGCGCAGCAACGGGATCCCCGAGGCGGTCCAGGTCTCCAGGTCCAGCAGCCGTCTGGGCGCCGAACTCCGGGCGAGGGGATGCTGACCTCGGCCGATACCGTTGATCACGATCCTCCTTCCTGACCCACGGGCACGCGGGTACGCGGGTACGCCGAAGGCCGGGTCCAGCGGACAGGGTTTCGGGTACGCGCCAATTCTCGTGGCATAGGGGGTGGAGCGGCAACGATGAAATGATGAACGCCACCCGAGAGCCCATGTTTCGCCGGATATGTTCCACCGCTCTCCGAGCGGCGCTCGGGCGGCCTCGGACCTTGATCCAGGCCGCGCGCAGGCTTTGGTGAACCGTCATCGGCACGGTGACCACTCCTTTCCCCGGTCGGGTGTCCCGCGAGTTCGCGGTGGGGCCGCCTTCTCCCTTCGTTAGGCCATTCGAGTGAGTGTCGGGGTGGCGGTCGGCGGCCGCCCGCTCACCCCTGCACAGCCAGCACCAGGGGCAACACCGCGCTCGCTCCGGCGCGGCGCAGCAACCTGGCGGCCACGGTGACCGTCCAGCCCGAATCGACGAGGTCGTCCACCAGCAGCACCGGCCCGCCGGCTTCGGCCACCGCCTGCGCCACCTCCGGCGGCAGCGTCAGCGCCCCGGCCAGCGAGTGCAGTCGCTGGGCGCTGTTGCTGCGCGCGCCGTGCGGCGGCCGACCGCCGGCGTACTCGATCCGGCCGAGCAGCGGTAGCCGCCCGATCTCGGCGATCCGCGCACCGAGGCTGCCGACCAGCTGGGGGCGGGTCGAGGAGGTCATGGTCACCACGCCGACCGGCCGGTCCAGCCGGGTGCCGTCCGCCGTCTCGGGCCCGGCCCACCCGCCCGGGCCGCGGGCCCAGTCGGCGAGCACCGCGACCAGGGCGTCCACCGCCTCCCCGGGCACCGGCACGTCCGGGGCCTGGTCAGCGAGCAGGGCGCGCAGCCGGTTGCCCCAGCCGATGTCGGACAGCCGGCCGAGTGCCCGCCCGTTCTCGGCCTGCTCGCCCGCCGGGATCCGCCCCTTGAGCGGCACGCCGAGGGCGTCCATCCCGGTGGGCCAGAGCCGGCGCGGCTCGAAGCTGACGCCCGGGCGTCCGAGGGCGGCCCGGGCCGCGTCCAGCACCTCGGCGGAGACCTCGGGGGTGTGCAGCGGCCCCGCGCAGTTGTCGCACCGGCCGCACGGCCGGGCCTGGTCGTCGTCCAGCTGGCGGCGCAGGAACTCCATCCGGCAGCCGGTGGCCGCAGCGTACTCGCGCATCGCCCGCTGTTCGGCCTCGCGGGAGGCCGCGACCTTGGCGTACCGGGCGGTGTCGTACGCCCAGCTCTGCCCGGTGGCCGTCCAGCCGCCCTTGACCCGGCGGACGGCGCCGTCCACGTCGAGCACCTTGAGCATGGTCTCCAGCCGGGTGCGGCGCAGGTCCACCCGGGGCTCCAGCGCGGCGGTGGACAACGGGCGGCCGGCCTCGGCCAGCGCGTCGATGGTGCGGCGCACCTGCTCCTCCGGCGGGAAGGCCAGCGAGGCGAAGTAGCGCCAGATCGCCTCGTCCTCGCGCCCGGGCAGCAGTAGCACCTCGGCCCGGTCGACGCCGCGCCCGGCCCGGCCGACCTGCTGGTAGTAGGCGATCGGCGAGCTGGGCGAGCCGAGGTGCACGACGAAGCCGAGGTCGGGCTTGTCGAAGCCCATGCCCAGCGCGGAGGTGGCGACCAGCGCCTTGACCCGGTTGGCCAGCAGGTCGGCCTCGGCGGTGCGGCGCTCGGCGTCCTCCGTCCGGCCGGAGTAGGAGGCCACCGGGAAGCCCCGCTCGCGCAGGAAGGCCGTCACCTCCTCGGCGGCGGCCACCGTCAGGGTGTAGACGATGCCGGAGCCCGGGAGCCGGTCGAGGTGGTCGGCCAGCCAGGCCAGCCGGTGCGCCGGGTCGGGCAGGGCCAGCACGCCCAGGGTGAGACTTTCCCGGTCGAGCGGCCCGCGCAGCACCAGGGCGCGCTCGTCGGTGCTGCCGGTGCCGAGCTGCTCGGCGACGTCCGCGGTGACCCGGGCGTTGGCGGTGGCGGTGGTGGCCAGCACCGGAACGCCGGGCGGCAGCTCGGCGAGCATCGTGCGCAGCCGGCGGTAGTCGGGGCGGAAGTCGTGGCCCCAGTCCGAGATGCAGTGGGCCTCGTCGACCACCAGCAGGCCGGTGGAGGCGGCGAGCTTGGGCAGCACCTGGTCGCGGAAGTCGGGGTTGTTCAGCCGCTCGGGGCTGACCAGCAGGACGTCGACCTTCCCGGCGGAGACCTCGGCCTGGACCTCGTCCCACTCGTCGGTGTTGGCCGAGTTGATCGTCCGGGCGTGGATGCCGGCCCGGGCGGCTGACTCGACCTGGTTGCGCATCAGGGCGAGCAGCGGGGAGACGATCACCGTCGGCCCGGCGCCCCGGGCCCGGAGCAGGGCGGTGGCGATGAAGTAGACCGCGGACTTCCCCCAGCCGGTGCGCTGCACGACCAGGGCGCGGCGGTGGTCGACCACCAGGGCCTCGATGGCCGTCCACTGGTCCTCGCGCAGGGCGGCGCCGGGCCCGGCGAGCTCGCGCAGGACGGCCTCGGCCCGCGCCCGGACCTCGGCGCGGTCGGCGGTGGCGGTGGTGTGGTTCTCGGGCTGCTGCATGGCGTCCATGTAACCCCGAGCCGCCGACAAGGGGCGAATGCCGGGGCTGCGGGAGAGGTGGAGACCGGATGTATTTCATCCGTTCTTCAGCTGAACGGGCGTCAACTTTCACTCGGAGGAGTGGGCGCGGCGTGCTCCGAATGAGGGAGGCGGAAAACGAGGCCGGGGTTATCTACAGGAAAAGAGAAAAATCTGGCACGGCTTTCGGATTGAGCCACGCTTCCGGTCATGAACGCCATGAACAACGAACACGTCATCCTGTCCCTCGGCCCGGCCTCCGGCCACCGGCCGGTCACCATGCGCGGTCCGGCCGACATGGCCGAGCTGCTGCCCTACCTCCTGGGGTTCTACCCCGACGACAGCATCGTCGCGGTCGGCCTCCAGGGGCCCGACCTGCACCAGGGCGGAGTGATCCGGGCGGACGTCCCGGAGTCGCCCGCGCAGTGGCCGGCCGCGGCGGACGAGACGGCCGCCCTGCTGGTCGCCCTCTCCGAGCGGCACGGCGAGCGGCCGGTCCAGGTGCTCCTCTACCTCTGCCAGGATCCGACCACGGCGCACGCCCCTCCGGTGGTGGACGGCCTGCGGCCGCTCGCGGACGACCTCCGGGCGGCCTTCGGGCGCAGGGGGGTGGCCGTCAAGGAGTCGCTCTGCGTCTCGGACGGCCGCTGGTGGTCCTTCCTCTGCCGCCGTGCCGGGTGCTGCGATCCGGCGGGCAACCCGATCCGCCGGGCCCCCGGCCCGGGCCCGGCGGCGGCCGCCGCGGCCTTCGCGGGCCTCGCGCCGCGCGGCAGCCGGAAGGCGATCATCGGCGGGCTGACCCCGATCGGCCCGCCGGGGGCGGACGCCCAGCGTGCGGCGCTCGCCCGGGCCGAGGCGGCCGAGGCCGCTGAGCGCGCCGGGTCCGCCGCCGTCGCCCGGGAGCGGGGCGCCGAACTGCTCGACCAGGCCTTCGCCGAGTTCGCGGCCGGAGCCCGGGAGCTGGACGACGATCGGGCGGCCCGGGTGCTGGTCGCCCTGCGGGACCGCCACACCCGGGATCGCGGTGTCGAGTACACCCGGCCCGCCGAGCTCGCGCCCGCCGAACGGCTCTGGCGCTTCCTCGCCCGGCGCGCCGTGCCGCCCTACGAGGGCTGCGCGGTGGCCCCGCTCACCCTGCTGGCCTGGGCCTCCTGGGTGGCGGGGGACACGGCGACGGCCCGCGTCGTACTCGGCCACGTCCTCCGGCTCGACCCGTCCTATCTGCTGGCCGAGCTGCTGTACGAGTCGTTGAACGACGGCATGGCGCCCGACGCGCTGCTCGCGGCGGTCGAGGCGCAGCGGCGGAGGCGCGAGGAGGACGGGCCCGTACCGGCGCGCGCCGACGCACCGGGGCCGGCGCCCGCCGCGGGCCCGGGCGGCGGCCCGGGCGGCCACGGTGGGCGGCCCGGCCCGGCGGGGGCCGCGCGCCGCCGCCGGAAGGCCTCGAAGGCCTCGAAGGCCGCACAGGCCGCAGCGGCCGAGCGCGGCCCCGTCGGTCCTGTCGGCCCCGCCGAACCGGCGCCGGGGCCGGGCGATCCGGGGCCGGCAGCCTTGCTGCCGGCGCCCGGGTGGGTTCCGGCGTCCCGGGAGCGGTCGGCCCGCGGACTGCGGCTCGGTCGGGCGGCGGCGTGCCGGTCGGCCGCCGCACCGTCGGCCGCCGGGCGGCACCGCTGCCGGGGCGTCCGTCGGGCGGCGAGGGGAGCCCGCCATGCGCGCTGACCTCGCGGGGCGCCCGTCGGGGGCGGTCCGGAGCCTCGCCGCCGTGCCCGGCCGGGCTCCGCTACGCCTCGCCGTGCGCCATCTTGATCAGGCGGTCGAGCACCGTGCCGCCGCTCGCCCGCAGGCCGTCGTGCTCCCACTCGTTGGTGATCCAGGTCCGCACGCCGCGCACCGCGCGGGCGGTCTCCAGCGAATCGGCGGTCTCCACGTACATGTCGTCGTGGTAGACCGCCGCCACGACGGGCACCGTGTTGGCCGCCAGCCGCGCCGGGTCGTACAGGTCCGGCCAGTCGGTGCGGGCGGCCAGCAGGTCCGCGGTCTCCTTCAGCGGGCGCAGCGCCGGGTCGGTGTCGAACATCCAGGGGTAGATCATCTCCCCGGTGAACAGCACCGGCGAGTCGGAGTCCAGCGCGGCCCGGGCGTCGAACTGCGGGAACTCCTTGCGGACCCGCTCGGCCGACCAGGCGGTGCCGCCCTGGTCCACCGAGCGCTGGCCGTAGATCGACTCGTGCAGCACGGCGTACAGCGGGCCCTCCGCGAAGGAGAGCCTGGCCTGGACACCGGCCAGGAAGGTGTCGGACAGCTCGGGGCCGGCCGCGCCGTCCACCCAGGCCTCCTCCAGCAGGTAGTGCAGGGTGCCGGAGCCGCTGCCGCCGCCGAGCATCAGCCCGAGGGCCTGGAACGCCTCGACGGTCAGCAGCCCGCCGTCGGGCAGGGTGGCGGGGGTGGCGGCGAGGTGCGCGGCGATCCGTCGTACCGCCTCGACGTCCTGCGGGAACCTGGCGTAGTGGTCCTCGTTCTTGCGGGCGACCCGCGGGTAGGCGGCGCGGTAGACGTCGTCCGCCGAACTGCCGAGGCCGGCCAGGCCGCCGGTGACGAAGGCCTCGGTCAGGCCCTCGGGAGCGATGGAGAGGTAGGTGAGGATGCAGAAGCCGCCGAAGCTCTGGCCGAGCACGCTCCAGCGCCGGTCCGCGCCGAGCAGCTGGTGGCGGATCAGCTCGGCGTCCCGCACGATCGAGTCCGCGCGGAAGTGCGCCAGGTAGTCGGCCTGTTCCTGGGCGCCGCCGCGCCGGGCGAGAGTCTGCCGGGTCGCGGGCGTGGACCGGCCGGTGCCGCGCTGGTCGAGCAGGAGCACCCGGTAGTCGTCGAGGGCGCGTTCCAGCCAGGCGTCCCGGCCGAGCGGGCGGGCGGCCTTGCCGCCGGGCCCGCCCTGGAGGAAGAGCAGCCACGGCAGATCGGCCTGCTCGCGGCCGGCGGCCACCACCTCCCGGGCGTACACCTCGATCCGCTCGCCCTGCGGGGTGGCGTGGTCGAGGGGGAGTCGGAAGACGTGGTCGGTCGTGACAATCCCGGGCAGCCGGCTGACGGTGGACATGCAACTCCTCGGTCTCTGCTGGTCACAGCGGTCACGTCGCGGCTCACGGGGTCACCGGGTGCGGGCGCCGCGACCCCCGCACCGTATCCTGGCCGCGGTCGGGCGCCGGTTCGACGGCCACCGTCCACTCGATCAGGCATGCGGGGGCGGGTCGGGGTGGTCCTCGCGGCAGGCCCCGGACCTGGGGCGCAGCGGCCGCCGCCCGGCGGCGAGCCTGCGACGCCGCCCTGGTGACGGCCCGACTGTGACGGACCGAGGGCCGCGGCACGACCGCCCGGCCCGCCGGGTGCGACGGACCGTACCCGGCGTCGGGCGTGACCTGGAGGTGGTGCGCGGCGTTCACCCCGGGGGCCCTGCACCCGGCCGACGGCCGACGGCCGTCCGGCAGCCCGGTTCCGGTCGGCCGCCCGCCGAGCGGGGCGGCCACGGCGTCACGGTGCCGGAGCGGGCGGCCGTCGCCCGCACCACCGGGCCGGCGGCCACCACGGGCTCGAACGGTCCGGCGGGCGCGGGCCACGGGCCGGGCATCACCGGCAGGCCGGCGCACCGGACCTGGCGATGTACCGGGCACCGCGGCAGGCCCGACGCGAAGGCGCGCGGCGCGCCGGTACCGGCCCGGTACCGCGCACCGCACCGCATGGCACGGCCCGGCACCGGGTACGGCCAGACACGGCACACCCGCCGACGGGACACCCCGCCGGCCCGGCACCATCAGCACGCGATCGAGCGTGCTCGCGGCCCACCGGCCTGACCGGCCACCGGACCGCCGAGGGGAGGAGAGTCCGGTGACCGCCACGAGGCCACCACAGGCCATGCCGGCCGAGAGCGTGGTCGGCGCGCCGAGACCGGTCGGCCGTCCCGACCAGGTCCAGGCGGGCGGACCGGCGGGGGCACCCGCCGGCCCGAGCCGGCTCGCGGCCCCGCCACGGCCGCAGCCCCCCGCCGTCCACCACGCGGTGCTCTGCGTCAACGCCCCCGCGATGGCCGCCTCCGGACCGGACGGACAGCTGCGCGGCCACGGCCTGCACGGCTTCTACCGCAACGGCGTCCGGGTGCTCGCCCGGATGGAGCTGCGCCTGGGCGGCATGGAGCCGCTGCCGCTCCAGGGCACCCTGACCAGCACCGCCCAGGCCCGGTTCCTCGGCGCCGTCCGGCTCCCCGGCGACCTCGATCCGGACCCGGCGCTCACCGTCGAGCGGCTGCGGCACGCGGACGGCATGGAGACCGTCACCGTGCGCAACACCGGCAGCCGGCCCGCCCGCCTCCCGATGGAGATCGCCCTTGGCACCGATCTCGGCCCGGTCGCCGAGATCGCTGCCGGGCACCGCCCGCCCGACCTGCCCGGCCAGGTGCAGTCCGCCGGGCTGCGCTGGGCCGGCCCGGCGCACAGCGCCGTGGTCAGCGCCAAGCCCTCCCCGCACGCCGTGCTGGCCGGCGCCGGGGTGCTCCGCTGGGACCTGGAGGTCCAACCCGGCGCCCGCTGGTCGGTCGAACTGCGCGCCGAACTGGAGAGCACCGCCTCCGGCCCGCGCCCACCCGGCGGGCGCGGCACCGGCGTACCGCTGCCCTGGGCCGAACCGGAGGTCCGCAGCGACGACGCCCGGGCCGCCCTGCTGGTCACCCGTTCCCTGGACGCCCTCGGCACGCTCCTGTTCGCCGACCCGGACCGCCCGACCGACCTCTACCCGGCCTCCGGCGCGCCCTGGCGCTTCGGCCTGGCCCCGGCCGACGCGCTCTGGGCCGCCCGGCTGACCCTGCCGCTCGGCACCCGGCTCGCCGCCGGCACCCTCCGGGCGCTGGCCCGCCGTCAGCAGCTCACCCCCGTCCCGGGGCGCACCGAGGGCCTGCTGCCCGGGGCCCTGCGGCACGGTGGCCCCGAGCTGCCGCCCACCTGCACCGCCACCGAGGCCACCCTGCTCTTCGTCACGGTGCTGGCCGAGGCCTGGCGCTGGGGCCTGCCCCGGGCGGAGACCGCCGACCTGCTCCCGGCTGCCGAGCGGGCCCTGGCCGCCCTCCGCGAGGGCCTGGTCGACGGCTTCGTGACCGACCTCAGCCGTCCGGCGGAGGACCGAGCCGCCCACCCGGTGGCCGCCCGCGCCGAGGTCCAGGCGCAGGCCCACCGCGCCGCCCTGCACGGCGCCGAACTGCTGGAGGCCTTCGGCCGCCCCGGCGCCGAGCAGTGGCGCGGCTGGGCCGCCGACCTGCGCGGGCGCTTCCGCGAGCGGTTCTGGATCGACGACCTCTCCGGCGGCCGCCCCGCCGCCGGGCTGGCCCCGGGCGGTCAGCCGCTGCCGGCCGTCGCCTCCTCCCTGGTGCACCTGCTCGACACCGGGCTCGCCGCCGACGGCGGCCGGCACGAGAGCCTGCTGGACCGGGAACAGACCCGGCTACTCGCCCAGCGCCTGGTCGCGCCGGATCTGGACAGCGGCTGGGGCCTGCGCACGCTCAGCGCCAAGTCCCCCCGCTTCAACCCGCTGGGCCACCGGGGCGGGGCGGTGCGGGTCCACGAGACCGCGCTGGCGATCGCCGGACTGGCCGAGACCGGCCACGAGAACGAGGCCGGCACCCTGTTGGAGGGTCTGCTCGCAGCGGCCGCCCACTACGAGGGGCGGCTGCCCGAGATGTACGCGGGGGAGCAGCGCACCCCCGGCTGCCCGCCGGTGCCGCACCCGGCCGCCTGCCGCCCGGCGGCCGTTTCGGCGGCCGGCGCCGCGCACGCGGTGTTCGCACTCGCCGGGGTTCGCCCCGACGTCCCGGGCGGCCGGGTCCTGGTCCGCCCGGCCAGCACCGCTCCGCTCGGCGAGCTGGAGCTGACCGGCCTGCGGGTGGCCGGAGAGCCCTTCTCGGTCCGGGTGAGCCGGATCGGAGTGGCGATGGTCGAGGAGGCCTCCGCGGCGCTGCAACTGGTCGCCCGCTGACGCCCCCGCCCGGCCCGTCCGCCTCCGGCGACGGCCGGGCGGGCCGGGCGAAGCCTGTCCGTGGCCTGTGCTTATCGTCAGAGAGACGACTATGATCGTCGCCATGTCGCGCTACGATCCGTCGGCCTTCCCCCCGTTCGCTGTCACGGTTGACCTGGTGGTGCTGACGGTGCGCGACCACGCGCTCTGCGCCCTGCTGGTCAGACGCGGCGAGCCGCCCTTCCAGGGGTACTGGGCACTGCCCGGCGGCTTCGTCCGCCCGGACGAGGGCCTGGCCGAGGCCGCCTCCCGGGAGCTGGCCGAGGAGACCGGTCTGCGCGCTCACTCCGCCCCGGGCCACGAGGCGGTCGGCCCCGGCGCGGCCGGCGCCCACCTGGAGCAGCTCGCCACCTACGGCCACCCGCAGCGCGACCCCCGGATGCGGGTGGTCAGCGTCGCCTACCTGGTCCTCGCGCCCGACCTGCCGACCCCCCGGGCCGGCGGCGACGCCAGCAGCGCCCGCTGGGCCCCGGTCGGCGAACTGCTCGGCCAGAGCCCGGTCGACGGCGTCCCGCTCGCCTTCGACCACGGGCTGATCCTCGCCGACGGCGTGGAACGCGCCCGCTCCAAGATCGAGTACTCCTCCCTCGCCACCGCCTTCTGCCCGACCGAGTTCACCGTCGGCGAGCTGCGCCGGGTCTACGAAGCGGTCTGGGGCGTGGTCCTGGACCCGCGGAACTTCCACCGCAAGGTCACCGGGACCCCGGGCTTCCTGCTGCCCTCCGGCGGCACGACGGCCCGTCAGGGCGGCCGTCCGGCCCAGCTGTTCACCGCGGGCGGCGCGAGCGCCCTCAACCCGCCCATGCTGCGCCCGGAGTCCTGACGACCCCGGCCCACCCGGCCCACCCCGCCCACCGCCGCCCACCGCCACGGCCGTCCCACCCTGGCCCACCCCGCCCCCGACCGGGAATCGCAGGATCGGATTGTCCCCTGATCGGGTGAGGTGGGCGGCCGACGGGCCCGCGCCGCTCCCGTAATGCCCGGAATCGCCGCCGCCGACCCCTAATGTGCTGGCGCGGAGCCGTGCGGGCACACGCCGACACGTCAGGGGGCGCTCCGCGTCGAGCAGGCCGGCCGAGGCATGGGAGCAGGCAGCGATGATCCAGATCACCGGACTGACCAAGGTCTACCGCAAGGGCGTCCCACCCGCGGTCCTCGATCTGACCTTCGACACCCGGCCCGGCATGGTGACCGCGCTGCTCGGCGCCGAGGACGCGGGCAAGTCCACCGCGCTGCGGCTGATGCTCGAACTCGAACGCGGCCAGGGCGTCACGCTCTTCGACGGCCGCACCTATCGCCGGCTGCGCCGCCCCGAACGCGAGGTCGGCGTGCTGTTGCCCGGCCCCGGGCCGGGCGCGGCCGCCATGGCCGGCCACCCGGGCCGCAAGGCGCACTGCCACCTGCGGATGCTGGCCTCAGCGGTCGGCGTCCCCGCGCGGCGGGCCGACGAACTCCTGGAGCAGACCCGGCTGGCCGCCGTCGCCGGACAGCGGCTGCGCTCCTTCTCGCCCGGCATGCACCGTCGGCTGGCCCTGGCCGCCGCCCTGCTCGGCGACCCCGGCACACTGCTGCTGGACGCGCCGACCGATGGCCTGTCGCCGCGCAACGTCGAGTGGTTCCACTCCTTCCTGCGCTCGTTCGGCGTCGCCGGCGGGACGGTCCTGGTGACCACCCGCACCCCACAGGAGGCCGCGCAGCTCGCCGACCGGGTCATCACGCTGGATCGCGGCCGACTGGTGGCCGACCAGCCGGTGGCGGACTTCTGCCGGACCAGACTCAGCCCCGAAGTGGCCGTCCGCGGGCCGCAGATGTCGCGGCTGGCCGACCTGCTGGTCAGCCAGGGCGCCGAGGTGCGCCGCGACGGCGGCGCGGGCCTCGCGGTGGCGGGCATCGACCGCACCGAGATCGGCGAACTCGCCTACCGCCACGGCATCCTGCTGCACGAGCTGGCCGACCGGGTGGTCGAGCAGTCGGCGCCCCGGGCCGCCCTGCCGGTCGCCTCCGGCCGCTCCGGCCACCTCCGCGTCCAGCCGGCCCTCACCGCCGCCGAGCCCGCCCCGGAGCCCGCCGCCGAGCCCGCCCTCGAGTCGACTCCTGACGCCCCGGCCGTCACCGTCCCGCACCACCGGGACGGCCAGCACCGGGACGGCCGGCACCGGGACGGCCAGCACCAGGACAGCCGGCACCGGGACGAGCTGGCGCTGCCCACCCGCGCCCTGCCCGTCACCTCGGTCACGACCGCCCTGGCCGCCCTCGGCCCCGCCCCCCACCGGGCCGACCCCGCCGATTCCGGCCCGACCGTCGCGGTGGAGCGGCTGTTCCGCGACGGCCCCGGCGTTCCGGCCCGATCCGCATTGGTCGCCGGCCCCGCCGCCCTCGCCCCCGCCGCCAGTGCCGGAGAGCCCGCGCCCGCCCTGGTCGCCGGCCGCCGCGGGAGCGCCGCCGCCGACCTGTCGACCGACGACACCGTTCGGCTCGGCCGCCTGGCCCAGGCCACGGCGGCGAGCCCGGCCCCCGCCACCCCCGACGACCACCGGAGCGAGTGAACCGTGCGTGTCCTGGCCTACGAGCTGCGCCGACTGCGCGGCCTGCGTTCCACCTGGCTGCTGCTCGCCGCCGTGCTGCTCTGCAACGCCACCGCGGCCGCCGTCCTGGCGAGCCAGGCCCCGGACGGACCGTTGGCCGCCCCGGCCGGGGTACGGCTGCTGACCGCCGCCGTACCGCTGATCCCGTTGCCGTTCGCCGCGTTCGGCGCCGGCGTGCTGGGCGCGCTCTCCTACGGGCACGAGGTGTGCCACCCGGGGCTGTCGGCCTCCCAGGTGTCGTACCTGCGACGGGTGCGGCTGCTGCTGGCGAAGCTGCTGGTGATCGGCCCCGTCGCGGCGCTGCTGGCGCTGGCGACCCTGCTGCTGGACGCGCTGGCGGTGCATCTCGCGCTGCCGGGCGGGGTGACGGTGGCCGCCTGGGCGGAGCCCACGGCGTTGTCGGACCGGGTGTCGGAGGCGCTGGCCGCCGCCGGGCTGTCCGGTCTGGCCGACCTGCCGGGCGTGTTCGCCCCGGTGGCACTGGTGGCCGGCCACGGCGTGCCGGCGGCCTTGCTGACGTTCGTCCTGCTGACCGTCGTGGCGGGCTGGACCGGGGTGCTGACGGCGTCGCTGACCCGCAGCGCAGCGGCCGGAGTGCTGCTGCTGTGCGCGCTGCCGGCACTGCTGGAGTCCGGGGTGGCGCTGCTGCTGCGGCGGACCGGCACGCCGTGGCCGACCCGGGCGGCCGAACTGCTGCCCTTCCAATCCGGCATCGAGTGGGCCTACGGCTGGGTTTACGGCGGGGAGCACGAGGCGGTGGCCGGGAGTACGGCGCTGACGGACCCGGTCCTGCTCGCGGCGGTGGCGGCGCCCGCGGTCGTCCTGCTGCTCACGGCGCTCCTGGTGCAGGCCCGGCGGCGCGCGCTCTGACCCGGTGCGCTTCGACCCGGCGCGCACTCCCGCACGGCGTGCACCCTCACCCGGCGCGCACGACCGCACCGAACCATCAAGATCGACCAGCAGTGACCGCAATGCGCGGTTCTTCCTGATAAGAAGTCAATTATCCAGTCGCGGTCGATCACCCTTTCGTGTGCTTTTCACGAGAATTCTCAAGCTGCGCCTGCCGATCGCCGACAAAGGAGCTGTGAGTACCCTTGCGCACCCCACCATGACCCCCGCCCGTTCCGCCGAAGGGCCCATCCACGGCCCAGGCGATCTGGACCGCTTCTCGTACGACCGGCAGACCCCGCCGGCGCCCCGCTGGGAGGGCGCCGAGTCTGATCTCGCCAGGGTCGGCCGCAAGACAACCAGCAGCCGCGGTCGCGGTCTGCACGGCCAGTTGGTCCAGCAGCTCGGCCAGATGATCGTCTCCGGCGACCTCGGTGCCGACCGGCCGCTCGTGCCCGAGGAGATCGGTCAGCGGTTCGAGGTGTCCCGGACCGTCGTCCGCGAGTCGCTGCGCGTGCTGGAGGCCAAGGGCCTGGTCAGCGCCCGGCCGAACGTCGGCACCCGGGTCCGCCCGGTCGCCGACTGGAACCTGCTGGACCCGGACATCATCGAGTGGCGCGCCTTCGGTCCGCAGCGGGACGAGCAGCGCCGGGAGCTGTTCGAGCTCCGCTGGGCGATCGAGCCGCTGGCCGCCCGGCTCGCCGCCGGCCACGGCCGGGAGGACGTCCAGCAGCGGCTGGTCGAGCTGGTCGAGATCATGGGCCACGCCGCCGCCCAGGCCGACCTCGCCACCTACAGCCGGGCCGACGCCGAGCTGCACGGACTGGTACTGCAAATGGCCGGCAACCGGATGCTGGAGCACCTGTCCGGGATCGTGGCCGGCGCGCTGCAGGTGTCGGGTGGCCCGGCCACCTCCTGCGAGCGGCCCTCCGAGTCCTCGGTCAGTCTGCACGCCCGGCTGGTGGACGCGCTGGGCACCGGTGACGGAACCGCGGGCGAGGTCGCGATGCGCGCGCTGCTCACCGTCCACCCCGAGATCGAGCCGTCCGTCCCCGCCCCCCGGGAGCACTGAGCGGGCTGTTCCGGTGAGCGGGCGCCCCGGGCGTCCTCCGCTCCTCCAGGGCCCTCCGGCCGCACCCGCGCGGCGCAGCCGGAGGGCTTCTGCGCGTCGGCGGTCCCGCCCGGAAAGCGTGATGCCCCGTCCATGACAACAGGTTTCGGCGCGGGTGAGCGATGATGGATTGCGGCCCCGTGGCTGTGGGTGCCGAGTGGTGTGACCCGCGACACGAAGGCCATGCGTAACACTTGACGAGTAGCAGCGATGTCTCCTGAGCGGGAGCAGCTCCGGAATACTCCAACATGTCACAATGCTGTGTTGGTCCGCGGCGCTGCTGCCGTCCTGCAAGCCCAGTCCTCAAGCCCGAGTCGGTCGGAATCGACACCGCGCGTCCGACGCGCGATTTCCTTCCCCGCCCGCTCGGGCGGCCGGTACGGGTTCGAGTCCACTCATCGTCCGAGAGGTTGTTCGTGTCGGCCAGCACATCCCGTTCACTTCCCCCCGAGATCGCCGAGTCCGCAGCTCTGCTGGCGCTCATCGAGCGGGGCAAGGCCCAGGGGCAGATCGCCGGTGACGACGTGCGCCAGGCGTTCGAGGCGGACCAGATCCCGGTCACCAAGTGGAAGAACGTCATGCGCAGCCTCAACCAGGTGCTGATTGAGGAGGGGGTGGATCTCATGGTCAGCGCGGCCGAGCCGGCCGGCGCCAAGCGCAAGAGCGTTGCTGCCAAGAGCCCCACCAAGCGCACCGCCACCAAGGCTGTCACCACCCGGAACCCGGCCGCCCCCGCGGCCCCGACCAAGCCGCCCGTGCGGATCGCGCCCGGTGCGCCCGTGGCGGCCCCGGCCGTCGCGGCCGCCGCCGCGCCGGCTCCCACGGTGTCCGCCGAGATCACCGCCGAGGAGACGGCCATGGTCGTCGGCGAGGCGAAGGCGATCGCGGCGAAGAAGGCCGCCCCGGCCAAGAGGGCCGCCGCCAAGAAGACCGCCGCGCCGGCCAAGAAGGCCGCCGCCAAGAAGACCGCGACCGCCAAGGGTGCCAAGGGCGAGGAGGAGCTGCTCGGCGAGGAGGAGCTGCTCGAAGACGCGGCCCTGCCCGGCGACAAGGCCGGCACCGAGGCCGAGGCCGGCCCCGAGGAGGAGTCGGAGGGCTTCGTCCTCTCCGACGACGACGAGGACGACGCGCCGGCCCAGCAGGTCGCCGTCGCCGGCGCCACCGCCGACCCGGTCAAGGACTACCTGAAGCAGATCGGCAAGGTCCCGCTGCTCAACGCCGAGCAGGAGGTCGAGCTCGCCAAGCGCATCGAGGCCGGCCTGTTCGCCGAGGACAAGCTCTCGGCCGCCGACAAGCTCGCCCCCAAGCTCAAGCGCGAGCTGGAGATCATCGCCGAGGACGGCCGCCGCGCCAAGAACCACCTGCTGGAGGCCAACCTCCGCCTGGTGGTCTCGCTGGCCAAGCGCTACACCGGTCGCGGCATGCTCTTCCTGGACCTGATCCAGGAGGGCAACCTCGGTCTGATCCGTGCGGTCGAGAAGTTCGACTACACCAAGGGCTACAAGTTCTCCACCTACGCCACCTGGTGGATCCGCCAGGCGATCACCCGCGCCATGGCCGACCAGGCCCGCACCATCCGCATCCCGGTGCACATGGTCGAGGTCATCAACAAGCTGGCCCGCGTCCAGCGCCAGATGCTCCAGGACCTGGGTCGCGAGCCCACCCCGGAGGAGCTGGCCAAGGAACTCGACATGACCCCCGAGAAGGTCATCGAGGTCCAGAAGTACGGCCGTGAGCCGATCTCGCTGCACACCCCGCTCGGTGAGGACGGCGACAGCGAGTTCGGTGACCTGATCGAGGACTCCGAGGCGGTCGTCCCGGCCGACGCGGTCTCCTTCACCCTGCTCCAGGAGCAGCTGCACTCGGTGCTGGACACCCTCTCCGAGCGCGAGGCCGGCGTGGTCTCGATGCGCTTCGGCCTGACGGACGGTCAGCCGAAGACGCTCGACGAGATCGGCAAGGTGTACGGGGTCACCCGTGAGCGCATCCGCCAGATCGAGTCGAAGACCATGTCGAAGCTGCGCCACCCGTCGCGCTCCCAGGTGCTGCGCGACTACCTGGACTGATCTGCACCCCGTTCGCAAGCGCGTGACGAAGGCCCGGAGTCGTACGGCTCCGGGCCTTCGCGGCTGTCCGGGTCCGGGCGGGTCAGCGT
Source organism: Kitasatospora sp. NPDC087861 (assembly GCF_044742585.1). Lineage (NCBI taxonomy): Bacteria > Bacillati > Actinomycetota > Actinomycetes > Kitasatosporales > Streptomycetaceae > Kitasatospora > Kitasatospora sp. NPDC087861. Next base: position 45,680 of record NZ_JBIUUS010000037.1, on the reverse strand, counting down.
CCGGGTGGCCGTTGTCCCTCGTCCGAGTGGCGGTGCGACGGGAAACGGTCGCGCAGTGTAGTTGATCACCTACGCTGTGCCGGTTGCCTGCTGCCGAGCCGACTGGAGTCACCGGTGTTGCCCAACCCGGACCGCGCTGCCCTGCCGACCCCCGCCCCGCCGCCGGCGAGCCCGTCGGTCGCCCGCGCGGCGCGCCGCCGACGGGCCGCCGTGCTGGCGCTGCTGGCCGCCGTCCCCGTTCCGCTGGCCGCGCTCGGTACGGCCGGGCCGGCCGAGGCGCAGCGCCGGGTGGTGGGCGGCACCGCCGTGAGCACCGCCGACCACCCGTGGGTGGTGGCGCTGTCCAGCCGCCAGCAGTTCGGCAGCGGCCGCTCCGGCCAGTTCTGCGGGGGCGCACTGGTCACGCCGACCAAGGTGGTGACGGCCGCGCACTGCTTCTACGACGAGACCAAGGGCGCCAAGGTGGACCGGCCGGGCCTCAAGGTCGTCGTCGGTCGGGACGACCTGCGGGGCTCGGTCGGCCGCGAGGTGTCCGTCCGGTCGGTCTGGATCCACCCCGACTACGCCTTCGCCGCCAACGTGAACGACGTCGCGGTGCTCACCCTCGCCGACTCGCAGGGCTCCCGGCCGGTGATCGGCCTGATCGGCCAGGGCGAGACCGGCCCGTACGCGCCCCGGACCACCGCGCAGGTCTTCGGCTGGGGGGACAGCACCGGGCGGGGCGACTACTCGCCCACGCTGCGCGGGGTGGAGGTGCCGATCGTCGCGGACCAGACCTGTGCGCAGGCCTATCCGGGCGGGCCGGACGGGAAGTTCGACGCCCGGGGCATGGTCTGCGCGGGCGAGGAGAAGGGCGGCAGGGACGCCTGCCAGGGCGACAGCGGCGGCCCGCTGGTCGTCGGCGGCCGACTGGTGGGCCTGGTGTCCTGGGGGACGGGCTGTGCCGACGCGGCCCACCCGGGCGTCTACACCAGGGTGGCCTCGGTCGCGGACGCGGTGCGCTCGGTGCTGTGAGGCCCGACCGGGCCGCCGCCGGTGACCGGCCGGTCACGTTCTGACGTCACGTCGGTGCGGACCGTGTTCGGCCAGGGGAACGACAGAGCCGGGCGACTGGCCCCCGAAGGGGACCCGTCGCCCGGCCCACCGGTCGCGCGCGGTGCGCGGCCGGACACAGCTCGACGTCGGCTGCTGGTGCGGCGCTCGGGATCAGCGCTCTTCTTCGGCCGCCGTGGCGTTGGGGGTGGTGAGACGGCCGCTCTCGTCCTGTATCTCCACGGCGATCTTCTTGAGCTCGGGCTCGAACTTCCGGCCGTGGTGGGCGCAGAAGAGCAGCTCTCCGCCGCTGGCGAGTACGACGCGCAGGTAGGCCTGGGCGCCGCAGCGGTCGCAGCGGTCAGCCGCTGTGAGCGGGCTCGCAGGGGTCAGAACAGTAGTCACGTCGCCTCTTCTCTAGCTCGACGAGCTGTCGTACCAGGGTCAACATCCAACCAGGCCGAAAACGTTCCCGCTCGTGGCTTTTCTTCTCTGAGGATTCTGCTGTGTTGATGAGGACGTGCCCCGGGGGCCGGTGGTTCATGCGTACCGAATCCCAGGATCCGCCCGTCGCTCGAACGCCCGATCGGGACCGGGTGCGAGGTCCGCGTAGCATAATCCTCTGCCGGGTTGGAGCATAAGCCCCGTCCCGGGCCCCGGTAGCCTGCATAACGGCAGTTCCGGAGCCTGCGCCAGGCCCCACGATCCGCCAGGACCGGTGGTACCGGGAGGAGATGGCGCCCCGGGGCCCCGGAGGCCGGTGCGGTCCTTGTTCGCGCAGCGCGTACAAGCTGCGCGGGAGCGGCCCGCCGTGCTGCGCACCCAGCGGGGCGGTGCGCGCACACTGGGCGACGGCTGTCGGTGCGGCGTGCTGCACTGGCGGATGGTCCGGATGCGTCCTGATGTGACCGATGAGACAGAACTTCACCGAGGAGAGTGCCGCGTGAGTGCCGAAACGACCGTGCCGTCCGCACTGCTGGCCGGCGACGACGGTTCCAACTACACCGCTCGGCACCTGCTCGTCCTGGAGGGCCTGGAGGCGGTCCGCAAGCGTCCCGGCATGTACATCGGCTCGACCGACAGTCGCGGCCTGATGCACTGCCTCTGGGAGATCATCGACAACTCCGTCGACGAGGCGCTGGGCGGCCACTGCGACCGCATCGAGGTCCTGCTGCACCCGGACTCCTCGGTCGAGGTCCGCGACAACGGGCGCGGCATCCCGGTCGACGTCGAGCCCAAGACCGGGCTGTCCGGCGTCGAGGTCGTGATGACCAAGCTGCACGCCGGCGGAAAGTTCGGCGGCGGCTCCTACGCGGCCTCCGGCGGCCTGCACGGCGTCGGCGCCTCCGTCGTCAACGCCCTCTCCGCCCGGCTGGACGTCGAGGTCGACCGCGGCGGCCACACCCACGCGGTCAGCTTCCGCCGCGGCACCCCCGGCATCTTCACCGAGACCAGCCCGGACGCGCCCTTCGAGCCCGCCAACGGCCTGACCAGGACGCGCAAGGTGCCGAAGACCCGCACCGGCACCCGGATCCGCTACTGGGCGGACCGGCAGATCTTCCTCAAGGACGCCCGGCTCTCGCTGGAGCACCTGTACAGCCGCGCCCGGCAGACCGCCTTCCTCGTCCCCGGCCTGACCATCGTGGTGCGGGACGAGCGGCTCACCGAGAGCGAGCAGGTCGAGGAGTCGGTCTTCCGCTTCGACGGCGGCATCGCCGAGTTCTGCGAGTTCCTGGCCCCCGACAAGCCGGTCTGCGACGTGCTGCGGCTGCACGGCGAGGGCACCTTCAAGGAGACCGTGCCCGTCCTGGACGAGCTCGGCCACATGACCCCCACCGAGGTCACCCGCCAGCTCGGGGTGGACATCGCGCTGCGCTGGGGCGCCGGCTACGACACCACCCTGCGCTCCTTCGTCAACATCATCGCCACCCCCAAGGGCGGCACCCACGTCACCGGCTTCGAGCGCTCGCTGGCCAAGACCGTCAACGAGGCGCTGCGCGCCGCCAAGCTGCTGCGCGTCGCCGAGGACGACATCACCAAGGACGACGCCACCGAGGGCCTCACCGCGGTGGTCACCGTCCGGCTCGCCGAGCCGCAGTTCGAGGGCCAGACCAAGGAGGTGCTCGGCACCTCGGCGGCCAACCGGATCGTCGCCGCCGTCGTCGCCAAGGAGCTCAAGGCCTTCCTGACCTCGGCCAAGAAGGACCAGAAGCTCCAGGCCCGGGCCGTGCTGGACAAGGTCGTCGCGGCCGCCCGCACCCGGGTCGCCGCCCGCCAGCACAAGGAGGCCCAGCGTCGCAAGACCGCGCTGGAGACCAGCTCGCTGCCGGCCAAGCTGGCCGACTGCCGCAGCGACGACGTCGAGCGCAGCGAGCTCTTCATCGTCGAGGGCGACTCCGCGCTCGGCACCGCGAAGCTCGCCCGGAACTCCGAGTTCCAGGCGCTGCTGCCGATCCGCGGCAAGATCCTCAACGTGCAGAAGGCCTCGGTGAGCGACATGCTCAAGAACACCGAGTGCGCCGCGATCATCCAGGTGATAGGGGCCGGTTCGGGCCGTACCTTCGACATCGACCAGGCCCGCTACGGCCGGGTCATCTTCATGGCCGACGCCGACGTCGACGGTTCGCACATCCGCACCCTGCTGCTGACCCTGTTCCACCGCTACATGCGGCCGATGGTCGAGCAGGGCCGGGTCTTCGCCGCCGTGCCGCCGCTGCACCGGATCGAGCTCACCAGCCCCAAGCGCGGCCAGGAGAAGTACCACTACACCTACTCCGACGCCGAACTGCGCTCCACCCTGCTGGAGTTCCAGCGCAAGGGGATGCGCTGGAAGGAGCCGGTGCAGCGGTACAAGGGCCTGGGCGAGATGGACGCCGACCAGCTGGCCGAGACCACCATGGATCCGCGCCACCGCACGCTGCGCCGGATCAACCTGGGCGACCTGGAGCAGGCCGAGAAGATCTTCGACCTGCTGATGGGCAACGACGTCGCTCCGCGCAAGGAGTTCATCGTGGACTCGGCGGCCACCCTGGACCGCTCCCGCATCGACGCCTGACCGTGTGACCGGGGCCCTCCACCCGTGGGTGGAGGGCCCTTGTGCTGCGGGTTCCACCTGCCCGTCCACCCCGGCGCCGATCAGCCGGGGGCGCCGGATCCGTAGCGTCGGAGAGGTCAGCACAAGCCTCCCCTCGGGACGGAGAAGTCCGATGAGCGCCCTCGTCAACGTCGTGGTGATCGCCGCAGTGATGGTCCTGGTCGTCCAGCGCCAGATGCGCGCCCAGCGCCTGGACACCGAGCGCCGTTTCTGGTTGCTGCCCCTGATCCTCGGCGCGATCGCGCTGCGCGATCCGCAGCTCGTCGACCACCAGCACACCGCGGTGTCCGCCGCCCTGCTGGCCACCGGGCTGGTGGCGGTGCTCGCGATGGGCTCCGTCTGGGGCTGGACCGTGCGGCTGTGGCGGGCCGAGGACGGCGCGGTCTGGGCCAAGGGCACCAAGGCCACGGTGGCCGCCTGGGTCGGGATGATCGCCATCCGGCTCGGCCTGTACGGGATCGGCGCGGCCCTGCACGTCCACCAGGCGGGCAGCGTGCTGATGCTGGGCCTGGCGGTCATGCTGCTGGTCCGCGCGCTCGTGGTGAACTGGCGGGCGCGGGCCCTGGACCTGCCGAAGCAGGCCGCCGTACTGAACTGAACGCCCGGCCCGGGAGCTGCCGGGACCGGCTGTCCGAGATCTGCGAGGAGGCACCCGTGGCCGGGTGGTACTGGACCCGCTGGCCGTCCCGCGAGGGGCTGGAGCGCGAGGCGGAGAGCCGACCGCGGTGGGTCCTCGCCATGTTCGGCCGGACCGTCCTGCTGGTCGTCGTCTGCTGGGCGACGCTCGGCGGCGGCAAGTACTCCGGCTGGGCGGAGGCGGCCGCGGCGGGCGGGCTGCTCGTGGCCGCCGGGCTGAGCGCCGGCTACCTGTACTTCACCCGGGAGCAGCGCCTGGCACCCTCGCTCGGCCTGGCCGCCGCCATGATCGGTGCCGCCTGGCTGGCCAACGGGGGGCGGGCCTACCTGCTGGCCGACTTCCTCTGGTGCGGGCTGGCCGTGGTCGCCCTGGTCCGGCTGCCGCCCGCGCCCGGCGTGCTCACCGCGGCGGCCGCACTGGGCTCGTACACCGCGGCCAGCTGGGCGAGTTGGCTGAGCATCGTCACCACCATCGGCGGGCTCGGCCTGCTCGGCTACCTGCTGCGGCTGGACATCGAGGCGCGCGGCACCGCCCGGCGGCTGCTCGTGCAGGAACGGGCCGCGCGGGCCGCCGAGGCGGAGAGCGCGGCGCTCGCCGAACGTGCCCGGATCGCCCGGGAGATCCACGACGTGCTCGCCCACAGCCTCTCCGCGCAGCTCGTCCACCTGGAGGCGGCCCGGCTGATGCTGGACGCCGGGACCGACCGCGAGCAGATCCGCGAACGGGTCGTCGCCGCCCGGCGGATGGCGCAGGACGGGCTGGTCGAGACCCGGCAGGCGCTGTCCGCGCTGCGCGGCGAACTCACCCCGGTCGGGGAGTTCCTGGTGGAACTGGCCGGGCGGGAGCGGGCCGCGCTGACCGTCACCGGTACGCCCCGGCCGCTCGCCGCGGAGGCCGCCCTCGCCGTGCGGCGCACCGCGCAGGAGGCGGTGACCAACGTCCGCAAGCACGCGCCCGGCGCCCGGTGCTCCGTCGAACTGCGCTACCTGGCGGAGGCGGTGGAGCTGGAGGTGCGCAACTCCCGGCCCCAGCGCGGCGAACCGTCCGGGGAGCTGGCGGCCAGCGGCAGCGGGTACGGTCTGCTGGGGATGCGCGAACGCGCGGAACTGCTCGGCGGCACCCTGCTGGCGGGCCCGGAGGACGGAGGGTGGCGCGTGCTGCTGCGGGTGCCGGCATGAGCGGGGCGGGGCTCACCAGGGTGCTGGTGGCGGACGACCAGACGGTGGTGCGCGAGGGCATCGTGATGCTGCTGGGGCTGCTGCCCGGCATCGAGGTGGTCGGCGCGGCGGCGGACGGGGAGGAGGCCGTCGCCATGGTGGAGCGGTACCACCCGGACGTGGTGCTGATGGACCTGCGGATGCCGCGCTGCGACGGCGTCGAGGCGACCCGGCGGATCCGGGCCGCGCACCCGCGGACCGAGGTCGTGGTGCTCACCACCTACGCCGACGACGACTCGTTGTTCCCCGCCCTGCAGGCCGGGGCACGCGGCTACCTCACCAAGGACGCCGGGGGCGAGGAGATCGCCCGGGCGATCGCGGACGTCCGTGCGGGGGCGGCCGGGCTCTCGCCGCAGGTCCAACTCCGGCTGCTGGAGCGGCTGTCGGGGGCGTCCGGCGGATCCGCCGGGGAGGCCGGGAAGCCGGCCGGCCGACCGGGGGAGCTGCCGGACGGGCTGACCGCCCGGGAGGCGGAGGTGCTGGCGCTGATCGCCGAGGGGCTCTCCAACACCGAGATCGCCCAGCGGCTGTTCGTCAGCCCGGCCACGGTGAAGACGCACATCAACAACCTGTTCGCCAAGACCGCCGTACGGGACCGGGCGCAGGCGGTCGCGTACGCCTTTCGACACGGGATCACCGGTACGCAGCAGTAGTCGGATGAGTGTCTGTCGGATGATCGACCACCTCATCGAGTGAACGTATCTGCGATGGTCAGAGGCGCTGTCCGGGGGCCGCCATCATGGTTGAGGTCAGAGTGCCCGACCGGTCGCAGGAGCAGCAGTGCCACAGCAGCAGACGAGCAGTCCCGGGCAGGGACAGCGATTCGACTGGTGGGCCGCTCCGGCCGCCGCCACCGACGCCGACCGGCCGACCGCATCCGGCCGATTGGCGGTACCGGCCCAGCCGGTGCCCACCCGTACGGTCCAGCCGGCCCCCGTCCAGGTGGCCCAGCCGGTAGCAGTCGAGCGCCCGCCCGTCCGGGCTGCCGCCGCCCCGCTCGCCGAACCCGCCGTCGAACCGGCGGCCGCCCGCGCCCTGGTACCCGCCACCGACAGCACCGAGGTGTACCGGGCCGTCCAGCGCAGCGAGGCCTTCCAGGACATCCGCCGCAGCTACCGGGCGTTCGTCTTCCCGACCAGCGGCGCCTTCCTCGGCTGGTACCTGCTGTACGTCGCCGCCCAGGCCGCCGCCCCCGGCCTGATGCGCAGCCAGGTGGCCGGCCCGCTCAACGTGGCCTGGCTGCTCGGCCTGCTGCAGTTCGCCACCACCTTCCTGCTCACCTGGCTCTACGCCCGCAACGCCCGGACCAAGCGCGACCGCGCCGCCCTGGGCCTGCGCTGGGACACCCAGGACCAGCTGCGATGACGACCGCGATGACGACCGCCACCCCGCCCCCCGTCGCCCCCACCGGCGACCACCACGACCTCGCGATCGTGCTCTTCGCCGTCATCGTCCTGGTCACCCTGACGATCACCCTCTGGGTCGGCCGCCAGGGCAGCGCCACCGAGGACTTCTACGCCGGCGGCCGCGACTTCACCCCGCTGCAGAACGGCTTCGCCCTCTCCGGCGACTACCTCTCCGCAGCCTCCTTCCTCGGCGTCGCCGGGCTGATCGCGCTGTACGGCTACGACGGCGTGCTGTACAGCATCGGCTTCCTGGTCGCCTGGCTGGTGGTGCTGATGCTGGTCGCCGAACTGGTCCGCAACGCCGGCAGGTACACCCTCGCCGACGTGCTCGCGCTGCGGCTGCGCCGCCGCAAGGTACGGGCCGCGGCCGGCGGCGCCAGCGTCGTCGTCACCCTGCTCTACCTGGTCGCCCAGATGGTCGGCGCGGGCTCGCTGGTCGCCCTGCTGCTCGGCACCAACAGCGCCACCGCCCGGACCTGGACCATCATCGCCGTCGGCGGCCTGATGATCGTCTACGTCACGATCGGCGGGATGCGGGCCACCACCTGGATCCAGATCGTCAAGGCCTTCCTGCTGATCGCCGGTTCGGTGCTGCTCACCGTGCTGCTGCTGGTCCGCTTCCACGGTGACGTCGGCGAGCTGATGCGTCAGGCCGCCCAGCACAGCGGCGCCGGTCCGCGCTACCTCGAACCCGGCCTCAAGTACGGCGCCACCTTCACCAGCCGGCTCGACTTCTTCAGCCTGGGCCTCGCCCTGGTGCTCGGCACCGCCGGGCTGCCGCACATCCTGTCCCGCTTCTACACGGTGCCCACCGCGCGGGCCGCCCGCCGCTCCACGATGTGGGCGATCGGCCTGGTCGGCGGCTTCTACCTGATGGCCATCGCGCTCGGCCTGGGCGCGACCGCGCTGGTCGGCTCGTCGGAGGTCCGGCACGCCAACTCGGCCGGGAACACCGCCGTTCCGCTGCTCGCCCTGGTCCTCGGCGGCGGCAACGGCAGCACCGGCGGGGTGGTGCTGTTCGCGCTGATCTCGGCGATCGCCTTCGCCACCATCCTCGCCGTGGTCGCCGGGCTCACCCTGGCCTCCTCGGCGGCCTTCGCCCACGACATCTGGGCCGGCGCCTGGCGCGGCCGGACGCGCCGCCGGCGCCCCTTCCTGCGGCGCGGCGCCGTCCCGGCCTCCCGGTCAGCCGCCCCGGCGTCGGGGGGCGTGGACTCGACGGGCTCGGAGCAGTCGGCCGAGGCCAGCGAGCGCCAGGAGGTCTGGGTGGCGCGGTTCGCGGCGGTCGGGATCGGCGCGGCCGCGATCGCGATCAGCCTGTACGCCCAGCAGCTGAACGTCGCCTTCCTGGTCGGCCTGGCCTTCGCGGTGGCGGCCTCCAGCAACCTGCCCGTCCTGCTGTACAGCCTGTTCTGGTCGCGGTTCACCGCCCGTGGCGCGGTCTGGTCGGTGTACGGCGGGCTGGTCCCGGCGATCGTGCTGGTCGTCTTCTCGCCGGTGGTCTCCGGCACCAAGGCGGCGCTCTTCCCCGGCGTCGACTTCCACTGGTTCCCGTTGGAGAACCCCGGCCTCGTCTCCATCCCGCTCGGCTTCCTGGCAGGCTGGATCGGGACGATCACCTCGCCCGAGCCCGCCGACACGGACCGCTTCGCCGAGCTGGAGGTGCGCGCCCTCACCGGCGCGGGCGCGGCCTGAGCACAGCGCGCGAGGGGACCCCGGCGGGCGCGGGCCTGCCGGGGTTCCCGCATGTCTAGGGCCGGGCAGGCCCTAGGCCCGGGCCGCCAGCCCGTAGCGGTGCTCGGGGCGGCCGGTGTCGCCGTAGCGCAGGGTCAGCCGCAGTCGACTGTCCCGCTCCAGCTGCTTGAGGTAGCGCTGCGCCGTCGAGCGGCTCAGTCCGGTGGCGTCCGCGACCTCCTGGGCGGACAGCGGCCGGCCCGCCTGCCGCAGCACCCCCAGCACCAGGTCGGTGGTGGGCGCCGAGTGGCCCTTCGGCAGCGGGCCGGCCGGGGCGGCGGCGCTGCGCAGGGTGGCGAACAGCCGGTCCACCTCGTCCTGGCCGGCCTCCCGGGCCGCCGGGCCGGCCAGCGCGTGCCGCAGCTGCGCGTACGCGACCAGCTTGTCCCGCAGGCCGCCGAAGGTGAACGGCTTGACCAGGTACTGCAGCGCGCCGTGCTGCATCGCGGCGTGCACCGTCGACACGTCCCGGGCGGCCGTCACCATCATCACGTCGCAGGCCACCTGCCGCTCCCGCAGCCGGCGCACCAGCGCCAGGCCGGTCTCGTCCGGCAGGTGGTGGTCGAGCAGCAGCAGGTCCACCGGGCGGCGCTCCAGCGCGGCCAGCGCCTCCCCGGCCGAGTGCGCGGTGCCGGTCACCCGGAAGCCCGGCACCTTGGCCACGTACGCGGCGTGCACGTCCGCGACCCGGAAGTCGTCGTCCACCACGAGTACGTCGATCATCAGGCCTCCACGAGCTGAGTGGTGAGCAGGGCCTCGGGCAGCTCGACCGTGAACCGGGCGCCGCCGAGCGGCCCCGCGTCGAGCACGATCCGGCCGCCGGTCCGTTCGACCAGCCGCCGCACCATCGCCAGCCCCAGCCCGCGCGGACGGTGCGCGGGTGCGTCCTTGCTGGTCCACCCCTCCTCGAAGACCTGCTCGCGCAGCTCCTCCGGCACGCCCGGGCCGCTGTCCGCGACCTGCAGCAGCAGCGTGGATCCGGCCGCCGCCAGGGTCACCTCCACCCGGCCGCCGCCGCCCGCCGCGAGCGCGTCCACCGCGTTGTCGATCAGGTTGCCGAGCACCGTCACCAGCGCCCGCGCGTCCACCACCGCGTCCGGCAGGTGTGCCGCCCGGGCCAGCACCAGCCGCACCCCGCGCTCGCCCGCCACCGCCGTCTTGCCCGCCAGCAGCGCCGCGACGTGCGGATCCTGCACCTGCTCGGCGATCCGCGCCGCGACCACCGCGTGCGAACCGGACTGCTCCGAGATGAAGGCCACCGCCTGCTCGTGGCGGCCCAGCTCCAGCAGGCCCAGCAGGGTGTGCATCCGGTTGGCGTGCTCGTGGTCCTGCGCCCGCAGCGCCTCGGTCAGGCTACGGGTGGTGTCCAGCTCGCGGACCAGCGACTCCAGCTCGGTCCGGTCGCGCAGCGTCACGACGGCGCCGCCCACGGGCCCGTCCCCGGGCTCCCGTCGGCCGGGCGGACGACGGGAGCCCGAGGTCAGGCCGGGGGCCGTGCTCATCCGGTTCACCACCAGCACCCGGTCGTCCCGGACGGCCGGCAGGTCGGCGCCGGTGATCCGCCCGGTCAGCACGTCGGCCAGCCGGCCCGGCGGCAGCACCGCGTCGATCGGCAGGCCGGTGCAGTCCTCCGGCAGGCCGAGCAGCCGGACCGCCTCGTCGTTCGCCAGCCGGATCCGGCCGCGCTCGTCCAGCGCCACCATGCCCTCGCGGATGCCGTGCAGCATCGCCTCCCGCTCCACCAGCAGCGCCGAGATGTCGGCCAGCGCGATGTTGTGGGTGCGGCGCTTCAGCCGCCGGGCCAGCGCCAGCGTGGCGACCGTCCCGGCGGCCAGGCCGGCCCCCGCGCACAGCAGGATCCCGGTGAGCATCTTCAGCAGCCGGCGGCGGATCGAGTCGTCGCTGATGCCCACCGACACCTCGCCGACGATCCGGCCGTCCGCGACCCGCAGCGGCACCTTGCCGCGCGCGGTGCGGCCCAGCGTGCCCTGCTGGATCGCGGTGACGCTGAGGCCGCTGAGCGCCGGCTCCGGGTCGGTGCTGACCCGGTGGCCGATCCGCTCCGGGTCGGTGTGCGAGAGCCGGATCCCGTCCAGGTCGGTGACCACCACGAAGCTGGCGCCGGTGGCCAGCCGGATCTGCTCGGCGTTGCGCTGGGCGGTCGCCGAGTCGCGGGCGTCGGCGGCCCGGGCGATCGCCTCGTCGGTGGCGGTGGCCTGGGCGATCGACAGCGCCCGCTGCATCGCGTCGTGGTCCAGTTCGCTGCTGACCGGGGCCAGGAACAGCCCGGCGGTCACGGCGGTGACACCGACGGTGACGACGGTCTGGCTCAGCAGCAGTTGCGCGAAGACCCGGCGGGGCCAGTGGGGAAGCTTCATCCGGGCCTCCTCTCGGGGGCTGCGGGTCCGTGCAGGTGGGGGCGGCGCGGGTGACGGGCCGTGCGGGTGATGGGCCGTGCGGGTGGGGGTGGCTCAGGCGGGGGCGGTCGGCGGGTTCGGGGGTCGGGCCGGGGTGGGGTTGGGACACCCTATGTTTCCCGGGTGTTTCTGTCAGCCGCGTCCCCGCAGTTGTAGCGGAAGCAAAACGAGCAGAACACCCCTCAATGCGGAGAAATCGCAGTACGCCGAGAAGGCTCCCGCCGTGGCCCGGCCCGCTCCTACCTTCCAGGGGCAAGCACAGACCCGGGAGGTCACCATGAGCACAACCCCGGCGATCGAGCTGACCGGCGCGACCAAACGGTTCCGCACCCCGTCCGGGGCCCTGCACACCGCCGTCCGCGATCTCGATCTGACCGTCGCCCAGGGCGAGTTCGTCGCCGTCGTCGGACCCACCGGCTGCGGCAAGTCCACCACGCTGACCCTGGTCAGCGGCCTGGAGGAGCCCACCGAGGGCGAGGTCCTGGTGTACGGCGAGCCGGTCCGCGGGATCGACCCCAAGGTCGGGTTCGTCTTCCAGCAGGACGCCGTCTTCCCCTGGCGCACCGTCCTGTCCAACGTCATGGCCGGGCCGCGCTTCCGCGGCGTGCCCGCCGCCGAGGCCAGGGAGCGGGCCCGGGACTGGCTGGGCCGGGTCGGCCTCGCCGCCTTCGAGGACCGCTACCCGCACCAGCTGTCCGGCGGCATGCGCAAGCGCGTCGCGCTCGCCCAGACCTTCGTCAACGACCCGGCCATCCTGCTGATGGACGAGCCGTTCTCGGCGCTGGACGTGCAGACCCGTGCCCTGATGTCCGACCAGCTGCTGGAGCTGTGGGCCGGCACGGGCTCTTCCGTCGTCTTCGTCACCCACGACCTGGACGAGGCCATCGCGCTCGCCGACCGGGTCGTCGTCATGACGGCCGGACCGGCCACCGTCAAGGAGATCTTCACCGTCGACCTGCCACGACCGCGCACCGTGGAGGCCGTCCGGCTGGAACCGAGGTTCGTCGAGCTGTACCGCGAGATCTGGGCCTCGCTCGGCGAAGAGGTGCGCATCACCCGCGAGAGAGGAGCGGGTCGTGCCGCTTGAGACCGCATCGGCCGTCGCCGGCAAGCCCCCGGCGGCCGCCCCCGTCAGCCGTACCGAGGCCCGCGAACGGGCCGCCCGCAACCGGAAGTTGACCGTCTACGGGGCCCGGGTCGCGGTCCTGCTCGCCTTCCTCGGGCTCTGGGAGGTCTGCGCCCGCACCGAGGTCATCGACCCGTTCAACTTCTCGCAGCCGTCGAGGATCTGGGACCAGATCTGGCAGTGGGTCACCCACGGCACCGCGCAGGGCTCGCTCGGCGAACAGATCGGCTACACCCTCTACGAGGCCCTCACCGGCTGGGTGATCGGCGTCATCGGCGGTGTGCTGCTCGGCATCGCGCTCGGCCGGATCCGCTTCCTGGCCGACGTGTTCGGGCCCTACATCAAGGTGCTCAACGCCATCCCGCGGATCGTGCTCGCCCCGATCTTCCTGATCTGGTTCGGCCTCGGTCCGGCCTCCAAGGTCGCCTCCGCCGTGGTCCTGGTGTTCTTCCCGGTCTTCTTCAACGCCTTCCAGGGCGCCCGCGAGGTGGACCGCAACCTCGTCGCCAACGCCCGCATCCTCGGCGCCGACAACCGCAAGGTCACCCTCCAGGTGGTCATCCCCGCCGCCACCACCTGGATCTTCACCAGCCTGCACGTCAGCTTCGGCTTCGCCCTGATCGGCGCCATCGTCGGCGAGTACATCGGCGCCACCAAGGGCCTCGGCCTGCTCGTCGCCGCGGCCCAGGGCACCTTCAACGCGGCCGGCGTGTACGCCGCCATGACCATCCTCGCCGTCGTCGCGCTGCTCACCGAGGGACTGCTGACCTTCGCCGAGAAGAAGCTGTTCCGCTGGAAGCCCGCCGACGCGGGCGACGGCCGCTGAATCCCCCCTGCAGAGAGAGGCACCCCCACCCATGCGCCCGAACTCGACCGGCAGAGTTGCCGCAGCCGCCCTCGCCGCCGTCCTGCTCCTCCCGCTCGCCGCCTGCGCCAACGACGCCGCCACGACCGCCCACGGCGCCGCCGCCCCGGCCGGGCGGCAGGTCGACGGGCCCAAGGTCAAGATCATGGTCGGCGGTCTGGACAAGGTCATCTACCTGCCCGCGATGCTCACCCAGCGGCTCGGCTTCTTCGCCGAGGCCGGCGTCAACGTCGAGCTGATGACCGAGCCGGCCGGCGTCAACGCCACCACCGCCCTGCTCGCCGGCGACGTCCAGGGCGCCGTCGGCTTCTACGACCACACCATCGACCTGCAGGCCAAGGGCAAGATCGTCGAGTCCGTGGTGCAGTTCGCCCAGGCCCCCGGCGAGGTCGAGATCGTCTCCACCAAACAGGCCGACGCCATCAAGTCCGGCGCCGACTTCAAGGGCAAGAAGCTCGGCGTCACCAGCATCGGCTCCTCCACCGACTTCCTCACCAAGTACCTCGCCGTCAAGAACGGCGCCGCCGTCAGCGAGTTCAGCCCGATCGCGGTCGGCGCCGGCCAGACCTTCATCGCCGCGCTCCAGCAGGGCAGCATCGACGCCGGGATGACCACCGACCCGACCGTCGCCACCATCCTCGACAAGGGCCTCGGCAAGATCCTCTACGACATGCGCACCCCCGAGGGCTCCCGCGACGCCCTCGGCGGCCTCTACCCGTCGTCCTCGCTCTACATGAACACCGACTGGGTGGAGAAGAACAAGGACACCACCCAGAAGCTCACCAACGCCTTCGTCAAGACCCTCACGTGGATGTCCACGCACAGCCCCGAGGAGATCGCCGCGAAGATGCCCGCCGACTACGCGCAGGGCGGCGCCGAGCAGTACGCGGCCGCGATCAAGGCGACCCTGCCGATGTTCACCACCGACGGCGTGATGCCCGCCGACGGCCCGAAGACCGTCCTCGCCGTGCTCGCCGCCTTCCACCCGGACGTCAAGGGCAAGGAGGGCACCATCGACCTCGCCCGCACCTACACCACCGAGTTCGTCGGCAAGGCCGTCACCGGCTGACCGGTCTCCCCCGATGCGACGGTCCCGCGCTCACCCCCACGGGCGCGGGGCCGGCCGCTCGTCATGCCCCCGGTCTCGTCAGATCCCCCGGACGGAGAGCACGTCCATCCGCGACGGCGTCCCCGCCGCCTTGCCGCAGCTCTCCGGACGCGGCGGCTCGCTCACCGTCTCGATCACGTCCACCTCCCAGGCCCGGCCGTCCGCGTGCAGCACCGAGACCAGCCAGCGGCCCTCGCCGTCCGGCCGCTGGGCCAGCGTCAGCGCGTCCACCCCGGTCTCCCCGGTCGCCAACCGCACCGCGTGCTCGGCCGCCTGGCCCGGACGGTCCCAGCCCGAACAGCCCCGCGACCACTGCGGCACCACGTGCCCGGCCGCCGTCGCCGCCAGCACCTCCTTGGCCGTCTCCGCCGTCAGTCGCCCGTACGCGTAGCCGTACGGCAGCACCAGCATCGTGGGGGAGAAGCGGTGCCCGCCCAGGTGCGTCACCTCCCACACCTCGCTGTGCCCGGCCGCCGCCAGCTCCGCCGCCAACGGACGGCCCAGCAGCGCGCAGCAGCGGTCCCGCCGCCCGTTCGTGCACACCAGCGCCAGCGGGCCGCCGACGTGCTCCACCCCGAAACCGCCGTGGTCGCCACCGCCCAGCGCCGCGAAGTCCAGCGCCAGCAGCTCCGCCGGATCGGCCACCTCCGCCCGGCGTACCCAGCCGCGACCCGGCACCGTGTGCGCCACCAGCACCTCGTGCCCCGCCGTCGGCAGGCAGT
Organism: Kitasatospora sp. NPDC087861; assembly: GCF_044742585.1. NCBI lineage: Bacteria > Bacillati > Actinomycetota > Actinomycetes > Kitasatosporales > Streptomycetaceae > Kitasatospora > Kitasatospora sp. NPDC087861. The sequence continues at coordinate 30,322 of NZ_JBIUUS010000037.1, read as the reverse complement.
CCGCATGCCGGCCCGGCCGCCGGATCAGCGCCACCCGCACCCCCGTGCCCGCTGCGGCCGCCTCCAGCGCCCGTCCCGTCGCCGGATCCAGATGGCTCTCCCCGAGCGCCTTCGCGCCCCACGGCCCGTTCTGCTCCACCAGCAACCAGGTGGTCGCCACCGCCGCGGTGGCGGCCAGCGGCTCCGACAGTTCACGCGACGCCGTCGCACAGGTGCTCACCCGGGCAAGGCTACCCTCACCACCCGCCGTCCCCCGGAACGACGGAGGAGGGGTACCGGACGGCGCCCCTCCTCCGGTCGGCCGTCGGCTACGCCGGGCCGGCGACCACCGCGATCGGCGTCGTCACCGGCGTGCCCGAACCGTCACGGCGCGGGTCGCGCTCCGGCAGCTCCACCGGCGCGCCCTTGCCGGTCGCCGCCCGGGCCGGGGCCGCGCCCGCCCAGGCGAAGGTCAGGCCGTCCTCGCCGCGCAGGAAGCGCTGGCAGCGCACGCCGCCCGTGGCCCGGCCCTTGCGCGGGTACTGCTCGAACGGCGTCACCTTCCACGACGTCTGCTCCTCGCCGGACAGCGTCCCCGACGCGCCCGCCACCGAGACCACCACCGCGTCCGCCGCCGGATCCACCGCCGTGAACGACAGCACCCGCGCCCCGTCGGAGAGCTTGATCCCCGCCATGCCGCCCGCCGGACGGCCCTGCGGACGCACCTGCCCCGCCGGGTAGCGCAGCAGCTGCGCGTCCGAGGCGATGAAGACCAAGTCCTCCTCGCCGGTGCGCAGTTCGACCGCGCCCACCAGCTCGTCACCCTCCTTGAGGGCGATCACCTCGAACTCGTCCTTGTTCGTCGGCCACTCCGGCACCACCCGCTTCACCACACCCTGCACCGTGCCCAGCGCCAGCCCCGGCGAGGACTCGTCCAGCGTGGTCAGCGCCAGCGCCCGCTCCCCGTCCTCCAACCGCAGGAACTCGCCCACCGCCGCACCGCCGGCCAGCGTCGGCGACGGCGTCGGAGGCAGCGCCGGCAGGTCGATCACCGGCAGCCGCAGCACCCGGCCCGCCGACGTCACCACACCCACGTCCGCCCGCGCCGTCGCCGGCACCGCCGACACGATCACATCGTGCTTCGACCGCTTCTCCGACAGCTCGAACGGCTCCCCGTCCGCCGTCCGCGCCAGCAGGCCCGTCGACGACAGCAGCACCCGGCACGGGTCGTCCGCCACCTCCAGCGGCACCGACAGCGCCGCCGACGGGGCCGCCCCCGCCTCCAGCAGCACCGTCCGCCGCTCCGTCCCGAACTGCTTCGACACCGCGCCGAGTTCGGACGACACCACGCTGCGCAGCCGGACGTCCGACTCCAGGATCTCGGTCAGCTCCGCGATCTCCGCGCTCAGCTTCGCCTTCTCCTGCTCCAGCTCCACCCGGTCGAACCGGGTCAGCCGCCGCAGCGGCGTGTCCAGGATGTACGCGGTCTGCGTCTCCGACAGCGAGAAGTGCTCCATCAGGCGTTCCTTCGCCTGCCCCGCGTTGTCGCTCGACCGGATGATCGCGATGACCTCGTCGATGTCGAGCAGCGCCACCAGCAGGCCCTCGACCAGGTGCAGCCGCTCCTCCCGCTTGCGCCGGCGGAAGTCGCTGCGCCGCCGCACCACGGTGAACCGGTGGTCGACGTAGACCTCCAGCAGCTCCTTCAGCCCCAGCGTCAGCGGCTGGCCGTCCACCAGCGCCACGTTGTTGATGCCGAAGGTCTCCTCCATCGGCGTCAGCTTGTAGAGCTGCTCCAGCAGCGCCTCCGGCACGAAGCCGTTCTTCACCTCGATCACCAGCCGCAGCCCGTGCTCGCGGTCGGTCAGGTCCTTGACGTCCGCGATGCCCTGCAGCTTCTTCGCGTTGACCAGGTCCTTGATCTTCGAGATGACCTTCTCGGGGCCGACGTTGTACGGCAGCTCGGTCACCACGATGCCCTTGCGGCGCGCCGTCACCGCCTCCACCGTCGTGGTCGCCCGGATCTTGAACGTGCCGCGGCCCGACTCGTACGCGTCCCGGATCCCCGACAGGCCCACGATCCGCCCGCCCGTCGGCAGGTCCGGACCGGGCACGAACCGCATCAGCGTGTCCAGGTCCGCGTTCGGGTGCTTGATCAGGTGCCGGGCCGCCGCCACCACCTCGGACAGGTTGTGCGGCGGCATGTTCGTCGCCATGCCGACCGCGATGCCCGTCGCGCCGTTCACCAGCAGGTTCGGGAACGCCGCCGGCAGCGCCAACGGCTCCTGCTCGCTGCCGTCGTAGTTCGGGCCGAAGTCGACGGTGTCCTCGTGGATCGACTCCACCATCGCCATCGACGCCGCCGTCAGCCGCGACTCCGTGTAGCGCATCGCGGCCGGCGGGTCGTCGTTGCCCAGCGAACCGAAGTTCCCGTGCCCGTCGATCAGCGGCAGCCGCATCGAGAACGGCTGCGCCATCCGGACGACCGAGTCGTAGATCGACGCGTCGCCGTGCGGGTGCAGCCGGCCCATCACCTCGCCCACCACACGGGCGCACTTCACGTGCGCGCGATCCGGCCGCAGGCCCATCTCGTTGGCCTGGTACAGGATCCGGCGGTGCACCGGCTTCAGACCGTCCCGCGCGTCGGGAAGCGCACGCGAGTAGATCACCGAGTAGGCGTACTCCAGGAAGGAGCCCTGCATCTCGTCCACGACGTCGACATCGAGGATCCGCTCCTCGAAGTCTCCGGGCGGCGGGGTCTGCGAACTGCGGCGGGCCATCGCGGCGGGGCTCCCTTACGTCTCGCTTGCTGTGTCTCGGTCAGTCTCTGACGTCCATCCGCCGGCCCCCGTCAACAGGGCGCGGCGCCCCCATTGTGGACCCTCGCGCCGACACTCCCGGCCAGCGCCCCTCTTCCGCCCCTGGCGAACGCCCCGTCCGCGCGGAGCACGAACACGCCCCCCACGCGTTGCACCACAATGGGGGACGCCACACGAACCCCGACATCGACGACGGGAAGGACCCGAGCGCATGGCCAACCCGGCCCCCGCATCCGCCTCCACCGGAGGAAATGGCGCTGCCATCGCCATCACCGAGCACCGCCTGGCCAACGGCCTGCGCGTCGTCCTCTCCGAGGACCACCTCACCCCGGTCGCCGCGGTCTGCCTCTGGTACGACGTGGGCTCGCGCCACGAGGTCAAGGGCCGCACCGGCCTCGCCCACCTCTTCGAGCACCTCATGTTCCAGGGCTCCGCCAGCGTCTCCAACAACGGGCACTTCGAACTCGTCCAGGGCGCCGGCGGATCGCTCAACGGCACCACCAGCTTCGAGCGCACCAACTACTTCGAGACCATGCCCGCCCACCAGTTGGAGCTCGCGCTCTGGCTGGAGGCCGACCGCATGGGCTCGCTGCTCGCCGCCCTCGACGAGACGTCCATGGAGAACCAGCGCGACGTCGTCAAGAACGAGCGCCGCCAGCGCTACGACAACGTCCCCTACGGCACCGCCTTCGAGAAGCTCACCGCGCTCTCGTTCCCCGACGGCCACCCGTACCACCACACCCCGATCGGCTCCATGGCCGACCTGGACGCCGCCACCCTCGACGACGCCCGCGCGTTCTTCCGCACCTACTACGCGCCCAACAACGCCGTCCTGTCCGTCGTCGGCGACATCGACCCCGAGCAGACCATCGCCTGGGTCGAGAAGTACTTCGGCAGCATCCCCGCCCACGACGGCAAGCAGCCCCCGCGCTCCGGCGAACTCCCCGACACCATCGGCCGCGAACTGCGCGAGCACGTCCACGAGGACGTCCCCTCCCGCGCGCTGATGGCCGCCTACCGCCTCCCGCACGACGGCACCCGCGACGCCGACGCCGCCGACCTCGCCCTCACCATCCTCGGCAGCGGCGAGTCCAGCCGCCTCTACAACCGGCTCGTCCGCCGCGACCGCACCGCCGTCGCCGCCGGCTTCGGCCTGCTGCGCCTCGCCGGCGCCCCCAGCCTCGGCTGGCTCGACGTCAAGACCTCCGGCGACGCCACCATCGAGCAGATCGACGCCGCCGTCGACGAGGAACTCGCCCGCTTCGCCGCCGAAGGCCCCACCCCCGAGGAACTCGAACGGGCCCAGGCCCAGATCGAGCGCGAATGGCTCGACCGGCTCACCACCGTCGCCGGCCGCGCCGACGAACTCTGCCGCTTCGCCGTCCTGTTCGGCGACCCCAAGCTGCTCAACGACGCCCTCCCCAAGGTCCTCGACATCACCGCCGAGGAGGTCCAGGCCGTCGCGAAGGCCCGGCTCCACCCCGACAACCGGGCCGTCCTCGTCTACGAGCCCACCGCGGCCGACGACGCCGACGCCACCGCTGCCACCGATGAGGAGGGTGCCGCCGCATGAGCACCGACTACGTCCCCACCATGACGTTCCACCCCCAGCCCGAGCCCGGCACCCCCGGCCCCTGGGCCTTCCCCGCCCCCGAGCGCGCCGCCCTCGGCAACGGCGTCACCGTCCTGCACTGCCACCGGCCCGGCCAGCAGCTCGTCGCCGTCGAGGTCCTCCTCGACGCCCCGCTCGCCGCCGAGCCCGACGGCCTCGACGGCGTCGCCGCCATCCTCGCCCGGGCCCTCAGCGAAGGCACCGACACCCTCACCGCCGAGGAGTTCGCCGCCGAACTCGAACGCGCCGGCGCCACCCTCGACGCCCACGCCGACCACCCCTGCATCCGCGTCTCCCTGGAGGTCCCCGCCTCCCGCCTGCAGCGCGGCCTCTCGCTGCTCGCCGACGCCCTGCGCGCCCCGGCCCTCCCCGAGGACGAGATCGAGCGCCTCGTCGCCAACCGGCTCGACGAGATCGTCCACGAGCAGGCCAACCCCGCCCGGCGCGCCGCCAAGGCCCTCTACGCCGAACTCTTCGACGCCGCCGACCGCCTCTCCCGGCCCCGCAGCGGCACCGCCGACACGGTCAAGTCCATCGACCGCGCCGCCGTCAAGGCCTTCTACGACGCCCACGTGCGCCCCGCCACCGCCACCGTCGTCGTGGTCGGCGACCTCACCGGCACCGACCTGCCCGCCCTCCTGGAGAGCACCCTCGGCACCTGGACCGGCAGCGCGGCCGAGCCCGCCACGCACGCCCCCGTGACCGCCGACGACCACGGCCGCGTCCTCATCGTGGACCGCCCCGGCTCCGTCCAGACCCAGCTCCTCATCGGCCGCATCGGCCCCGACCGCCACGACCCCGTCTGGGCCGCCCAGATCCTCGGCACCTACTGCCTCGGCGGCACCCTCACCTCCCGCCTCGACCGCGTCCTGCGCGAGGAGAAGGGCTACACCTACGGCGTCCGCGCCTTCGCCCAGCCGCTGCGCTCCGCCGCCGACGGCAGCGGCCGCGCGCTGCTCGCCGTCAGCGGCTCGGTGGACACCGCCTCCACCGCCCCCGCGCTCGCCGACACCTGGACCATCCTGCGCACCCTCGCCGCCGAGGGCCTCACCGACGCCGAGCGCGACGAGGCCGTGCAGTTCCTGGTCGGCGTCGCCCCGCTGAAGTACGAGACCGCGGGCTCGGTCGCCGGCACCCTGGCCGACCAGGTCGAGCAGGACCTCGCGGACGACTACCAGGCCGAGGTCTACCGGCAGCTCGCCGAACTGCCCACGGCCGCCGCCACCGAGGCCGTCGTCGCCGCCTTCCCGCCGGACCGCCTGGTCACCGTGCTGGTCGGCGACGCCGCCGTCATCGCCGACGACGTGCGGGCCCTCGGCATCGGCGAGGTCACCGTCGTCAGCTGACCCACGCAGCCCCGCGCGGCCCGGTGGAGCACCCGCTCCGCCGGGCCCGCGGCGTTTCTAAATCCGTTGCGGGCGACCGGCGTACCGTGGATAGATATTCCCCGGCACACACGTACGAACTCTGACGCAGGACGGGAGGCGGTCACCATGCGGGTCGAGCGAACCATACGACGACGCTCCCCAAGGCCGTGTTCCCTCCGTGCCCCGGGCGCCTGAGCCCCACCCCCGGACTTCCCCGAGCCACGCCGGGACTTCGTCGCGCGGCACGCCCTTCCCCGAACTACCCGACCCCTGGAGGTCGTTCACCATGACGTACACCGAGGTACCCGGAATCCGGGTCCCGATCCGGATGTGGACCGACCCGGCCACCGTCGAGGGCCAGGCCATGCAGCAGCTGCGCAACATCAGCTCCCTGCCGTGGCTGCACGGCCTCGCCGTGATGCCCGACGTCCACCTGGGCAAGGGCGCGACCGTCGGCTCCGTCATCGCGATGAAGGGCGCCGTCTGCCCGGCGGCGGTCGGTGTCGACATCGGCTGCGGAATGAGCGCGGTGAAGACCTCGCTCACCGCCGAGGACCTCCCCGAGGACCTCTCCCGCCTGCGCTCCAAGATCGAGCAGGCCATCCCGGTCGGCCGTGGCCTCCACTCCGACCCGGTCGACCCGACCAAGCTGCACGGCTTCCGGGCCGCCGGCTGGGACGACTTCTGGCACCGCTTCGACGGGGTGGCGCAGGAGGTCAAGTGGCGCCGCGAGCGGGCCATGCAGCAGATGGCCACGCTCGGCGGAGGAAATCACTTCATAGAACTGTGCGTCGACAGCACTGGCGTGGTCTGGCTGATGCTGCACTCCGGATCGCGCAACATCGGCAAGGAGCTGGCCGAGCACCACATGGGCGTCGCCCGCGCGCTGCCGCACAACCAGGGCCTGATCGACCAGGACCTCGCGGTCTTCATCGCGGAGACCCCGCAGATGGCCGCCTACCGCCAGGACCTGTTCTGGGCGCAGGAGTACGCCAAGAACAACCGCGCGATGATGATGTCGCTCTTCCAGGACGTCGTCCGCCGTGAGTTCGCCAAGGCGAAGGTCACCTTCGACGAGGTCATCAGCTGCCACCACAACTACGTGGCGGAGGAGACCTACGACGGCGTCGACCTGCTCGTGACCCGCAAGGGCGCGATCCGGGCGGGCACCGGCGACTACGGGATCATCCCGGGTTCGATGGGCACCGGTTCGTACATCGTCCGCGGTCTCGGCAACGAGGAGGCGTTCAACTCCGCCTCGCACGGCGCCGGCCGCAAGATGAGCCGGAACGCCGCGAAGAAGCGGTTCACCACGCAGGACCTGGTCGAGCAGACCAAGGGCGTGGAGTGCCGCAAGGACAGCGGCGTCGTGGACGAGATCCCGGGCGCCTACAAGTCCATCGAGAAGGTCATCGAGCAGCAGAAGGACCTCGTCGAGATCGTCGCCCACCTGAAGCAGGTCGTCTGCGTCAAGGGCTGACCGTGCTGCGGCCGCCGGGATGACCGGGGGCCTCGCCGATTCCGGATGCGAAAGCGCCCGGCAGTGTTACGGCTGCCGGGCGCTTGCGTCGGTCGAGGTGGCTCAGGCCGCGGCCGGGAGCTCGTCGAGGCCTTCCTGGACGAGCTTGGCGAGGCGGTCGAGGGCGTCGTCGGCGTTGGCGGCGTCGGAGGCGAGGATGACCTCTTCGCCGCCCTGGGCGCCGAGGCCGAGCAGGCCGAGCATGGAGGCGGCGTTGACGGGGTTGCCGCCGGGCTTGGCGATGGTGATCGGCACGCCGGTGGCCGTGACGGCCCGGACGAAGATGGAGGCGGGACGGGCGTGCAGGCCCTCGGCCCAACCGATGGTGACGCGGCGCTCAGCCATGAGACGTGCCTTTCCGGTGAAGCTGGTCACGGCCGTGCTCGGGGAAGCGGCCATGTTGTCTAGACCAGTGTTGCACGCAGGCACCCGCTTCGAGCCGCCGCGTTCAGGACTTGTGATTGTTTCTTTTCGGGGCATAAGGCCCGGCCGGCGACCCTGTCAACCCTGCCGTGAGTACACACCCGGCGCCATTCGGCCCGCCGCCGGATAACCTGACGAACGTGGACGACTCCGCGGTGGCGCAGCCCGAGCAGGATCCCAGTGACCAGCCGGTATCCGGTGAATCCGGTGCGGACTACCCGCAGCACTGGGAGGCCGACATCCTGCTGCGGGACGGCGGCACGGCTCGAATCCGGCCGATCACGCCGGATGACGCGGGGCGCCTGGTGGAGTTCTACGAACAGGTGTCGGACCAGTCCAAGTACTTCCGTTTCTTCGCTCCGTATCCCCGGTTGTCGGAGCGGGACGTCCGCCGCTTCACCCACCACGACTTCGTGGACCGGGTGGCGCTGGCGGTGGTGGTCCGGGACCGCTTCATCGCCACCGTCCGTTACGACCGGATCGACGCGGAGGGCCGCCCGTCCGATGCCGGGACGGACGCCGAGGTGGCCTTCCTGGTGCAGGACGCCCACCAGGGCCGCGGCGTGGCTTCGGCGCTGCTGGAGCACATCGCGGCGGTGGCGCAGGAGCGCGGGATCCGCCGGTTCCAGGCGGAGGTGCTGCCGGAGAACCGGAAGATGGTGAAGGTCTTCACCGATGCCGGGTACACGCAGCACCGGAGTTTCACCGACGGTGTGGTGCACCTGGAGTTCGATCTCGAACAGACGGACCGCTCGCTGGCGGTGATGCGGGCGCGTGAGCACCGGGCGGAGGCGCGCTCGGTGCAGCGGCTGCTGACCCCGCGCTCGGTGGCGGTGATCGGGGTGTCGCGCAATCCGCAGACGGTGGGCCGGGCGATCCTGCGGGATCTCCTGGGCGGCCCCGACAGCGGCCCCGGCAGCCGTCCGGCCGACGGCCCCGACGGCACGCGCCCCGTCTACGCGGTGAACCGCAACGCCCCGCCGGGGACCGTGCTGGACGGCGTCCCGGTGCACCGTTCGATTCTGGACATTCCCGGGCCGGTGGACCTCGCGGTGATCGCCGTCCCCGAGGGCGCCGTCCCGACGGCCGTCGCCGAGTGCGGCGCGCACGGGGTGCAGGGCCTGGTGGTGGTGACCGCCGGGTACGCGGAGACCGGCCCGGAGGGGCGGGACCGCCAACGCGCGCTGGTGCGCCAGGCGCGGGCGGCGGGGATGCGGGTGATCGGCCCGAACGCCTTCGGCCTGATCAACACCGACCCGGACCGCCCGCTGAACGCCTCGCTGGCCCCCCACCTGCCCGACCGCGGGGGCTTCGGGATCTTCTGCCAGTCCGGTGCGATCGGCGTGGCCCTGCTGGAGGCCGCCCACCGGCGCGGTCTCGGGGTGTCCTCCTTCGCCTCGGTGGGCAACCGCTCGGACGTCTCCGGCAACGACTTCCTGCAGTACTGGGCGGAGGACGAGGCCACCGAGGTGGTGCTGCTGTACCTGGAGTCCTTCGGCAACCCGCGCAAGTTCACCCGGATCGCGCGGCGGCTGGCCGCGGTGAAGCCGATCGTGGTGGTGAAGGGCGCCCGGCACACCGGCAGCCTGCCGCCGGGCCACGCCGTGCCGGCGACCGCGACGGGGCTGCGCGACGCGACGGTGGGCGCGCTGTTCGAGCAGGCGGGCGTGATCAGGGTGGAGACGATCACCGAGCTGTACGACACGGGCGAGCTGCTGGCCCTGCAGCCGCTGCCGCCGGGGGACCGGGTCGCCGTGGTCGGCAACTCGGACTCGCTGGGCCTGCTGACCTACGACGCCTGCCTGAGCGTGGGCCTGCGGCCGCGCACGCCGGTCGACCTGACCACCGCCGCGACCGGCGAGAACTTCCGGATCGCACTGGACGTGGCGCTGGCCGACCCGGCGGTGGACGCGGTGATCGCGGTGGCGATCCCGCCGATCGGCACCTCCGCGCACGCGTTCATGGGCGGCCGGTTGACCGGCCCGGACGATCCCGAGATGGGTTCGGACGATCCGGAGATCGCCGCCGCGCTGCTCGAAGCCGGTCGGCGCGCACAGGAGTTGGGCAAGCCGCTGGTGCTCGCCCACCTGGCCCTGACCGACCTGCCGGCCCGGCTGCGCCCGGGCGGCGTCCCGGCGTTCGCGGCGCCGGAACGGGCGGTGCGAGCGCTGGCGCACGCGGTGCACTACGCGCAGTGGCGGCGCCGGACGGCGGTGGCGGAGGAGACCGCCCGGGTGCCCGAGCTGGACCGGATCGACGAGCCGGGCGCCCGCACGCTGGTCGAGGCGGCGTTGAGCACCCGGACCGCGACCGCCGCGCGGACCCAGCCGGGCGGCGCCCGGATCACCCTGCCGGACGCCGAGGCCCGCGAGCTGCTGGCCCGCTACGGCATCGACGTCTTCCCGGCGCTGCCGGCCCCGGACGAGGAGACGGCCGTCCGGGCCGCGGCCACGCTCGGCTACCCGGTGGCGCTGAAGGCGACCGCTCCGCACCTGCGCCACCGCCCGGACCTGGGCAGCGTGCGGCTGGACCTCACCGACGAGCCGGGGCTGCGCCGGGCGCACCGCGAGCTGGACGCGCTGCTGGGCGGCGCGGCGCAGGCGGCGCTGGTGCTGCAGCGGCTGGCGCCGCGCGGGGTGGACACCGTGATCGGTGCCACGGTGGACCCGGCGGTCGGCGCGATCCTGTCGTTCGGTTTGGCCGGTGCGCCGGCCGAGCTGCTGGGCGACGTCGCGCACCGGCTGGTCCCGGCCACCGACCAGGATGTGGCCGGGCTGGTCCGGGAGGTGCGGGCGGCGCCCCTGCTGTTCGGCTGGCGGGGCGCGGAGGCGGTGGACACCGGCGCGCTGGAGGAGTTGCTGCTGCGGGTGTCGCAGTTGGTGGACGATGTGCCGGAGATCGCCTCGGTGGATCTCGAACCGGTGGTCGTGGCCCCGTACGGGCTGGCGATCCTGGGGGCGCGGGTGCGGATCGCGCCGCTGCCCGTCCGTAGCGATCTGGGCCCGCGCGCCATGAGCACCCTGTAACCTTCCTTGGTTGCGCCTGCCCCCGTGGGCGCTGTTGTCCGAAGCTCGGCGCCGTGCCGCCCGCTTCGTCGGCGGACCATGCCAGGATGGAGTTATGGCGAAGACCGGTACCACCAGCACTCAGGACCTGCGCTCGGCGATCGAGCGCAGTGGCTACTACCCGGCCCTGGTGTCCGAGGCGGTCGAGGCCGCGGTGGGCCCGGAGCCGATCAGCTCGTACCTGGTGCACCAGGAGACGACCTTCGACGCCAACGAGGTGCGCCGGCACGTGACCGTGCTGGTGCTGACCCCGACCCGGTTCGTGGTGAGCCACACGGACGAGCAGTCGGGGGACACCGGCAGCCCGGCGGTGCCGTTCGCGACGACGTCGACGGAGAGCGTCCGGCTGGACCGGATCGGTTCGGTCGTGCTGAGCCGGATGGTCGCGAACCCGGAGACGTACACGCCGGGGACGCTGCCGCGCGAGGTGGTGCTGACGATCGGCTGGGGGGCGGTGCAGCGGCTGGACCTGGAGCCGGCGGGCTGCTCGGACCCGAACTGCGAGGCGGACCACGGCTACACCGGTTCGGCGACGGCTGACGATCTTTCACTGCGGGTGAGCGAGGCCGGTGACGGCCCGGAGACGGTTGCCCAGGCGCTGGTGTTCGCCCGCGCGCTGTCCGACGCGACGATCAGCAACGGCCCGCGGGTCTGAGCGCCGCCGTCTCCGACTGCTACGAATCCGGATTCATGTCCTTTGCACCTGCCGACGGCTTCGACGCCTTCGAGATCCTTGACCCGGCCACGGCTCCCGCGCCCCCGTACGGCAGCGGCTCGCTCTGCGATCTGCTGCCCTCGGTGGCGGCGGGGCTCGGCGTCGCGGGGTTCACCGCGACCCTGCCGATCGCCCCGGCGGACCGGGTGGTGGTGTTCCTGGTGGACGGCCTGGGCTGGGAGCTGCTGCTGCGGCACCCGGAGTACGCGCCGTTCCTGTCCTCGCTGGTGGGGAGTTCGCTGGGCGGCACGGGCCGCCCGCTGACCGCGGGCTTCCCGTCGACCACGGCGACCTCGCTGGCCTCGGTCGGTACCGGCACCCCGCCGGGGCTGCACGGTCTGGCCGGATACACGGTCGCGGTGCCGGGCGCCGGTTACCTGATGAACCAGCTGCGCTGGCAGCCGCACACCGACCCGCGGGCGTGGCAGCCGTACCCGACGGTGTTCGAGCGCACGCACGAGGCCGGGGTGGCGACCGCTCAGGTGTCATCCCCGCTGTTCGCTCAGACCCCGCTGACCAGGGTCGCGCTGTCCGGCGGCACCTTCCTGGGCCGGACCACGGGCGAGGAGCGGATGGACCTGGCCGCCTCCTGGCTGGCCGAGCACGACCGGGCGCTGGTGTACACCTACGTCAGCGAGCTGGACGGCGCGGGCCACCGCTTCGGGGTCGACTCGGACGAGTGGCGGATGACGCTGGACGCGGTGGACCGGCTGGCCCGCCGGCTGGCCGAGCAGCTGCCGCCGCGCTCGGCGATGTACGTGACCGCCGACCACGGCATGATCGACATCGCGCCGGAGGACCGGATCGACTTCGACGAGGACTGGGAGCTGGGCGCCGGCGTGGCCCTGCTGGGCGGCGAGGGCCGGGCCCGGCACGTGTACGCGGTGCCCGGTGCGGCAGCCGACGTGCACACGGTCTGGAGCGAGGTGCTGGGCGACCGGATGTGGGTGGCCACCCGGGACCAGGCGATCGCGGCGGGCTGGTTCGGCCCGGCCGTGGACGAGCGGGTGTACGGGCGGATCGGCGACGTGGTCGCCGCGGCGCGCGACGACATCGCGATCACCGCCTCCCGCAACGAGCCCGGCGAGTCCGCGATGATCGGTCTGCACGGCTCGATGACCCCGGTCGAGCAGTTCGTGCCGCTCCTCGAAGTCCGCGGCTGAGCCCGGACCCTGACTCTTCTGCGCCCGAACTCCCCTGATGTGAAAGGCCCTTGCTCCACCCATGGCTGAACTGGTGTTCTTCTCGGGCACGATGGACTGCGGCAAGTCGACGCTGGCGCTGCAGATGGACCACAACCACACCGCACGCGGTCGGCAGGGGCTCATCCTGACCCGCAACGACCGGGCCGGTGCGGCGACCATCTCCAGCCGGCTGGGCCTGCGGGCGGACGCGGTCGAGGTGACGGACGACTTCGACTTCCACGCGTACGTGGTGCACCGGCTCTCCGCGGGCGGCCGGGTGGACTACCTGATCTGCGACGAGGCGCAGTTCTTCGACGCCGAGCAGGTCGACCAACTGGCCCGGGTGGTGGACGAACTGGACATCGACGTCTACACGTTCGGGATCACCACGGACTTCCGGACCCGGCTGTTCCCGGGCTCGCAGCGGCTGATCGAGCTGGCCGACCGGGTCGAGGTGCTCCAGGTCGAGGCGCTGTGCTGGTGCGGCGCGCGGGCGACGCACAACGCCCGGACGGTGGGCGGGGTGATGGTGGTCGAGGGCGCCCAGGTGGTGGTCGGCGACATCTCGGTGAACGAGGACGAGATCGGGTACGAGGTGCTCTGCCGTCGCCACCACCGCCGCCGGCAGACCGCCGCGACGGCGCGGGCCTCGGTGCTCTCCCCGGACGTGCTGCCCTTCGAGGAGCAGCAGGCCTAGCGCGAGCCCTACCGGAGCTCCAGCACCGAGAAGTGCCCACCCTGCGGGTCGGCCAGCCGGGCGGCGCGGCCGCGGGCGGTGTCGTGCGGTTCGACCAGGACGCGGCCGCCGAGTTCGACGGCGTGCCGGGCGGTCGTCGCGGCGTCCTGGACGGCGAAGTGGACCCGCCAGCGGGGCGGGTGGCCGCGCAGGTCGGCGTCGTGCCGGATGCCGGCGACCGGTCGCCCCTGCACGAGCAGCGCGGACTCGCCGCCGGTGGGCCGGACGGGGCGGTCGAGCACGGCGGCGTAGAAGGCGGCGGCGCCGTCGGTGTCGGGGGTGAGCAGTTCGGTCCAGGCCGGTCCGCCGGGTTCGGGGCCGGCTTCCCGGCCGGTGTGCTCCTCGCCCTGCCAGAGGCCGAAGACGGCGCCGGAGACGTCGGCGGCGATGGCCATCCGCCCGGCGCGTTCGGCCTGGAGCGGCCCGACGGCGACGGTTCCGCCGCATGCGCGCACCAGTTGGGTGGTGCGGTCGGCATCGTCCACGGCGAAGTAGGTGGTCCACTGCACCGGGAAGCCGGTGGCGGTGGAGACGCCGAGGCCGGCGACCGGTGCCCCGTCGAGTTCGGCGCGGACGTAGGCGCCGAGCTGGCCGGGGCCCTGGGTGTAGGTCCAGCCGAGCAGGTCGGCGTAGAAGGCGCGGGCGCCGGCCAGGTCGTCGGTCAGCAGGCTGACCCAGCAGGGGGTGCCCTGGGCCAGTCGGAGTTCCACCGCGGGCAATGCGGGCCTCCTCGTGGGTGGTTGGCGCACGGAAATCCTCGCGCGCGAGGGTGATGCTTCCACCCTGGCGCGTGTCGAACCCTCGGGCCGCGCGGAAATTCCGGCAAAGAGCGCACAAAGAGCGGTGGGGCGGCGGCGCTGCGCGACAATGGCCGCCATGACCACCTTCAACGACGGTTCCCCGCTGATCTCCGCGGCCGGGTTGGCGCAGGCGCTCGCCGCCGCGCGCCCGCCGGTGCTGCTGGACGTGCGCTACCGGCTGGTCGGTGCCGCGCAGTCCGGCCCGACCGCGGTCGAGGAGTACCGGGCCGGGCACCTGCCCGGCGCCCACTTCGTCGACCTGGACCGGGACCTCGCGGCCCCGCCCGGAGCCCCCGGCCGGGGCGGCCGACACCCGCTGCCGGACCCGGAGGAGTTCGGCGCGGCGATGCGCCGCCTCGGGGTGGGCGCCGACCGCCCGGTGGTGGTGTACGACGGCGCGGCCTCGCTGGCGGCGGCCCGCGCCTGGTGGCTGCTGCGCTGGGCCGGGCACCGGGACGTCCGGGTGCTGGACGGCGGGTACGCGGCCTGGCTGGCGGCCGGACTGCCGGTGGCGACGGAGGTTCCGGCGCCGGCGGAGGGCGACTTCAAGCCGGCTCCGGGGCGGCTGCCGGTGGTGGACGCGGACGGCGCGGCGTCCTGGGCGCGCGGCGCTCTGCTGCTGGACGCCCGGGCGGGGGAGCGCTACCGGGGCGAGAGCGAGCCGGTGGACCCGCGGGCCGGTCACATCCCGGGCGCCGTGTCGGCGCCGACGGCCGAGAACGTGACCGCCGACGGGCGGTTCAGGCCGGCCGCGGAGCTGGCGGCGCGGTTCCGCGCGCTGGGCGCGGGTGAGCGGGAGACGGCGGTGTACTGCGGCTCGGGGGTGACGGCGGCGCACCAGATCCTGGCCTTGGAGGTGGCCGGCCTGCCGGCGACGTTGTACCCGGGGTCGTGGAGCGAGTGGTCGAGCGACGGGACTCGTCCGGTGGCGGTGACCGACCAGCCGGGCTGAGCCGGGGCGTGCGGAAGGGGCGGGAGGCTCGGCCTCCCGCCCCTTCCGCACGCTGTGCTACTCCTGCTTCTTGCGCCGACTGCCGAAGACGATCTCGTCCCAGCTGGGCACGGTCGCCCGGCGGCCGGGCCGGACGCCGTCCGCCTCTGCCTGACGGTCGGTGGTGCCGACCAGGCGTTCGCGGTGCGGGGCGACGGCCCGCGGCATCAGGATGTCGGCGTAGGCCGAGCCCGCGCCGACCGCCGGGGCGGCCGCGGCCGGCTCCTCGCTCTCCTCGGCGACCTCGGCGGGCACCGGCTCGATCGGGGCGGGGCCGACGGCGAGGTCGCCGCGGAAGGCGGGGACCACGTCGAGCAGGCTGGTCAGGGAGTCCCTGGCCTCGGCGGTGGCCTCGCGGGACTCGCGGACCTCGCGCGCGGACATGATGCGGTCGGCGGACGGCCGGTCGATCATCGGGCGGGGCGGCCGGTCCTGGGGGAGCCGGGCGATCCGCGGGATGAACGGGAAGACCGACTCCTCCTCGCGCTCGACGTTCTCGCCGATCAGCGCGCGGGCCTCGTCGTCGTTGGGCTGGACCAGGCGCCGGGGCGGGTCGTACGTCCAGGAGGCGCTGCGGCCCTCGCCGTCGGCCCGGTAGGAGAGGATGACCTCCCAGGTGCCGTCGTCGCGCCGCCAGGAGTCCCAGCGCTCGGTGTCCTTCTCGGCGCCGCGCAGCGCGAGCCGCTCGGAGACGGCCTCGCCGAGCTGCGGCCCGGTGGATTCGCCGTTGCGGCGGATGGCAGTCTTGCGGGCGCGCTCGGCCATGAAGGCGCGCTCGGCGAGCACCGGCCCCTCGAAGCGACGGACCCGGTCGACGGAGATGCCGGCGGCCTGGGCGACCTCCTCGGCGGAGGCACCGGCTCGTATCCGGGCCTGGATGTCCCGGGGGCGGAGGTGGCTCTCGACCTCGATCTCGATCTGGCCGAGGCGCGGCCGGTCGCCGCGGATGGCGGCGCGCAGCCGCTCGTCGATGGGAAGGGTGTACTCCGTGCTGTCGGCAGCCTTGAGCACCAGCCGTGTGCCGTCGTTGCTGACGGCCACAACCCGCAGTTCGGGCACGGTTACCTCCCGGGTGGTGCCTGCCGACGTCACCTGCGTCGCTGCTCCCGTACTGAGTGTGGCCTGCCCACTCGCGACTGGCCACAACCTTGCTGAGTTCCCCGGCGTGTCGGGCATCCGCCCGGTTGCGCCGCTGTGGCACGGTTGCCTTTTTGCCACGTCATCCGTCGACATCGCGCCTGGGTGTCCCGGCCGTTCTCGCACGCGGAGTGTTCGCGACGATCCGGGACCGGCGTCGCCGTGCGTGCCTGTTCCGTGGCTCTTCGTCAAGCTGCCGGTGTGGGCGCAGTCGACAAGTCGACCCAAGGCTCAGGCTTTACGAACAGTACTCCATTCGTGGCATCCGGAGGGGCGGCTCGCCGCTCAAGTCTCCCGCGATTCACGGGAATCTCAAGAGAGCGTGCCCCCAATGGCGGATCACTGCCGGGTGAACGGTGATCATCTTCACATATATCGGGGACGAAGAACCGCATTTTCGCCCCTTGTGTCCTTCTTTGGGCAAGATGGAGTGACTTGTTCGAGGAAGAGTCGTACGGACCGAGGGATGTCGATGTCGGAGCGGAGCCCTGCCGAGGAGGGCGGCGAGAAGCAGCGCAAGCGGATCGATCTGAGTGTGGCTCAGGTCGCGGCGAGTGCGCTGGCCACCGTGGCCGGGGCGCTGCTCGCCTCCGAACTCGGGGTGTACGGAACGATCCTGGGCGCGGCGGTGGTCAGTATCGGGGCCACCACCGGCGGTGCGGTGTTCCAGCACATCTTCCGGCGCACCGGCGAGCAGCTGCGCGAGGCGGTGGTGGATCGGGGGCCGGGCCAGACCGTGAACGGGCTGCGCCAGGTGCCGGAGCGCCCGGTGGAGCCGGCGCCGACGGTGATCTCCTCGGAGTGGAACGAGCCGCAGGTGGTGCGGGCGCGCCGGCGCTGGACCTGGAAGACCTACGCGGCGGTGTCCGGGCTGGTGTTCCTGCTGGCGATGACGCCGATCGTGGCGTTCGAACTGGCCACCGGGCAGCCGGTGTCGGCGACGGTGAAGGGCGAGTCGGGCAACGGCACCTCCTTCGGCGGCGTGGTGGGCCCGAAGTCCTCCTCGCCGCGGGAGGCGCCGCCGGCGGAGCGGCCGTCCACCGGCGGCGGGCACGGGTCGGACCCGACGCCGTCCGGCGGGGCCTCGGCCCCGGTGACGACGAGGCCGAGCCGGGAGCCGAGCGCGAGCCCGAGCGGCGGGTCCGGTGAGCGCGGCGACGGTACGGCCTCGCCCTCGGCGTCCCCGAGCGCGACGCCGTCGGCCGGTTCGTCCCCGAGCGCGGACGGCGGGAAGCCGTCCGGCGGGGCGAGCCCGAAGCCGTCGGAGCCGAGCGACGCCCCCACGTCCGTGGCCCCGCCGCCCGCCGCGCCGACCGGGGCCGCGACCCCCTAGGCAGGCCTCGGGACTCCTGCGCTCCGCGACTTCTACGCTCCGAGGCTCCTACGCTCCGAGGCTCCTACGCTCCAAGGACACGGCGCAGGTAGTCGTTGCCGAAGAGGCGCTGCGGGTCGACCTCGTCGCGCAGGGCGGTGAAGTCGCCGAAGTGCGGGTAGACGCCGGCCAGGTACTCGGCGTCCCGGGTGTGCAGCTTGCCCCAGTGCGGGCGGCCCTGGTGCGCGGCCATCAGCTGCTCGACGGCGGTGAAGTAGCCCTGGTCGGCGGTGCCCCGGTAGAGGTGGACGGCGATGTAGGCGCTGTCCCGCCCGGAGGCGGTGGAGAGCCAGAGGTCGTCGGCGGGGGCGAACCGCACCTCCACGGGGAAGCTGACCTTCCAGTCGGAGCGCTCGACCAGGGCCTTCAGTTCGCGCAGCACCTCGGCGACGGCCGCGCGCGGCACCGCGTACTCCATCTCCACGAAGCGGACCTTGCGGGGGCTGGTGAACACCCGGTGCGCGGTGTCGGTGTAGCTGCGGTCGGACCAGGCGCGGCTGGCCAGCGAGGCGATGGCGGGGATGCTGGCGGGGAAGCGCCGGCCGACCCGGCAGGCGCCCTCCCAGACGGTGTTGGAGAGGAAGTCGTCCTCCAGCCACTCCTTGAACCGGGGCAGCGGGGCGGCCGGACCCTGGCTGCGGTTGTTGCGCTTGGTCGAGCAGCGGTCGGTGTGCGGGAACCAGTAGAACTCGAAGTGCTCGTTCACGGCGGTGAGGTCGTCCAGCCGCGCCAGCACCTCGTCGAAGGACATCGGCTGCTCGTGCGCGGTGAGCAGGAAGGCCGGTTCGACGGCGAAGGTGAGCGCGGTGATCACGCCGAGGGCGCCGAGGCCGAGCCGGGCGCCCTGGAACAGCCGCGGGTTCTCGGTGGGGGAGCAGCGCCGGACGCTGCCGTCGGCGAGGACGATCTCCAGGGCGCGGATCTGGGCGGCGAGCGAGCCGGAGTCGCGGCCGGTGCCGTGGGTGCCGGTGCTGGTGGCGCCGGCCACGGTCTGGACCTCGATGTCGCCCATGTTGGTGAGCGAGAGGCCCTCGGCGGCGAGGATCCGGTTGAGCCGGGCGAGCGGGAGGCCGGACTCGACGGTGATGGTGCCGGCCTCGCGGTCGATCTCGCGGACGGCGGTGAGCGCGTACGGGCGGAGCAGGACGCCGTCGCCGGCGGAGGCGATCGAGGTGAAGGAGTGGCCGGAGCCGACGGCCTTGACGGTGCGGCCCTGTTCGGCGGCGCGCAGGATCTCCTTGGCCAGCTCCTCCGCGGTGCCGGGGGTGGCGGCCCGGGCGGGCCGGGCACTCTGGTTCCCGGCCCAGTTGGTCCACCGGGTGGGGGTCGCGGTACTGGCCTGGGGCATGGCGCCGCCTCCTGCTCCGTGGCCGACCGGGGTCGGCGCGGTCCGGGGCGGTGGGGGCCGCCCTACCCGCGGGTAGGCCCACGGGTAGGGAGAGATTAGTCAGTTCACCGTTCGAGGTCTACGGTCTCTTCGACCGCTTCGGCGGCTCCTCCGGCGGTCTGTTCGACGGTGAGTCCGGCACGCAGTCGGCCCAGGCCGGCCAGCGCGACGACCACGCCGAACACCCCGGCGGTCAGCGGCACCCAGTAGCCCGCGGCGGATCCGGCGGCGTCGACCACCCAGCCGCCGGTGGAGGAGCCGACCGCGACGCCGAGGGCGAGCCCGGTGGTCGTCCAGGTCATGCCCTCGGTCAGCTGGGCGGCCGGGACGAGCCGCTCGACCAGGGCCATCGCGGTGATCAGGGTGGGGGAGATGGCGATGCCCGCGACCAGGAGCGCGCCGCCGACCACGACCAGCCCGCCGACGCCGCGCACCGACCCGGCGACCAGCACCAGCGGCACCATGCTGAGCGCCATGAACAGGACGCCGCCGAAGAAGCGGCCGGCCATCGAGCCGGTGAGCTTGAGGGTGCCGAACACCACGCCGGCCAGGCAGGAGCCGAGCGCCCACAGCGCCAGGATCACGCTGGAGACGGACTTGTGCCCCTGGGCCTCGGCGTAGGCGACGGTGACGACCTCCACCGAGCCGAAGATCGCACCGGTGGCGACGAAGGTGAGGATCAGCACCTGCAGGCCGCGGTTGAGGATCACCGAGCCGCCGACGTGCCGGGCGGCCGGGTGGACCGGCGGCTCGGTGGAGCGCTGCCCGGCGAACAGCAGGACGCCGACGGCGAGGAAGACCCCGGCGAGCAGGACGCCGGCCTCGGGGAAGACGGAGGTGGCCAGGGTGATGGAGAGGATCGGGCCGACGATGAAGCAGAGTTCGTCGACGACGGCCTCGAAGGAGTACGCGGTGTGCAGCTTGCCGGCGTCGTCGCGGTAGAGGTGGGCCCAGCGGGCGCGGACCATCGCCCCGGTGCTCGGCATGACGCCCAGGCCGGCGGCGAAGACGAACAGCGTCCAGTCCGGCGCGTGCGACCGCGCGCAGAGCAGCAGCCCCACGACGGCGACCACGGTGATCGCCATCGCCGGCACGATGATCCGGCGCTGCCCGTGCCGGTCCACCAGCCGTGAGACCTGCGGGCCGAGCAGCGCGGCGGAGACCGCCAGTGTCGCCGACACCAGGCCCCCCAGCCCGTAGGAGCCTCTCAGCTGGGAGAGCATGGTCACGATGCCGATGCCGGTCATCGAGATCGGCAGCCGGGAGACGAAGCCGGTGGAGGAGAAGGCCAGACTGCCGGGGGAGGCGAATATCTGGCGGTAGCTGGACAGCACGGGAGCTCCGCGGGGGTAAGGAACGAGGCCGGTGAACACAGCTTACGTACCTTGGCAAACGGTAATTTCCGGACACCCGCGCGGCCCCGCCGGAGGTCCCCGGTCCCTCAATGGCAGGATCGGTGCCATGTCCGACGCGCGCAAACCCTCACCGTCCGGCGCCGCCCCGTACGACGCCCTGCTGCTGCTCTCCTTCGGTGGGCCGGAGGCTCCCGAGGACGTCGTCCCCTTCCTGGAGAACGTGACCCGTGGCCGCGGGATCCCCAAGGAACGGCTGAAGGAGGTCGGCAAGCACTACTTCCTGTTCGGCGGGGTCAGCCCGATCAACGAGCAGAACCGCGAGCTGCTCGCCGCGCTGCGCAAGGACTTCGCCGAGCACGGGCTGGACCTGCCGGTCTACTGGGGCAACCGGAACTGGGCCCCCTACCTGGTGGACACGCTGCGCGAACTGGCCGCCGACGGCCACCGCCGGATCGCCGTCCTCGCCACCAGCGCCTACGCCGGCTACTCGGGCTGCCGCCACTACCGGGAGAACCTCGCCGACGCGCTGGCCGCCCTCGCCGCCGAGGGACTGCCCGAGCTGCGGGTCGACAAGCTGCGGCACTTCTACAACCACCCCGGCTTCGTCGAGCCGATGATCGACGCCACCCTGGCCGCCCTGGCGCAGCTGCCCGAGGACGCCCGGGCCGGCGCCCGTTTCGCCTTCACCACCCACTCCATCCCGGACACGATGGCCGAGACCTCCGGCGCCCCGGACGACCCGGCCCGCGGCCGCCCCGGCGGTGCCTACGTCGCCCAGCACCTGGACGTCGCCCGGCTGATCGCGGCGGCCGTCGCCGAGCGCACCGGCGTCGCGGACCGGCCCTGGGAGCTGGTGTTCCAGAGCCGCAGCGGCGCCCCGCACACGCCGTGGCTGGAACCGGACATCTGCGACCACCTGGAGGCCCAGCACGCCGACGGCGCGCCCGCCGTGGTGATGGTCCCGATCGGCTTCGTCTCCGACCACATGGAGGTCAAGTACGACCTCGACACCGAGGCCGTCGCCAAGGCCGCCGAACTCGGCCTGCCGGTGGCCCGCGCCGCCACCGTCGGCGCCGACCCGCGCTTCACCGCCGCCGTGCGCGAGCTGGTGCTGGAGCGGGCCGCCACCGAGCGCGGCGAGCCGGTGACCCGCTGCGCCCTGGGCGCGCTCGGCCCCAGCCACGACGTGTGCGCGGTGGCCTGCTGCCCCAACCCGCGCGCCCCCCGCCCGGCCGCCGCCGAGCGCTGACCCCGAGGAGACCCATGCCCACCCCCGCCCTGCCCGTCGACGGGCTCCTCGACGACCTGCTGGAGGTCGCCCTGGACGCGGCCCGACAGGCCGGCGCCCTGCTGCGCGACGGCCGGCCCGCCGATCTCGGTGTGGCCGGCACCAAGAGCAGCCCGGTCGACGTGGTCACCGAGATGGACCTCGCCTCCGAGAAGCTGGTCCTGGAGCTGATCACCGACCGCCGCCCCCAGGACGGCTACCTCGGCGAGGAGGGCGCCGAGCGGCACGGCACCAGCGGGGTGCGCTGGGTCGTCGATCCGCTCGACGGCACGGTCAACTACCTGTACGGACTGCCCTCCTGGGCGGTCAGCGTGGCCGCCGAGGTGGACGGCCGGGCGGTCGTCGGCGTGGTGTACGCCCCGGCCCGCGGCGAGCTGTTCCACGCCGTCGTCGGCCGCGGCGCGCGCCTCGACGGCCGGCCGGTCTCGGTCCGCCCGGCCCCGCCGTGGGGCCAGGCGCTGATCGGCACCGGCTTCAACTACGTCCAGCCGGTGCGGGTGCGCCAGGCCGAGGTGCTGCTGGCCCTGATGCCCGAGGTGCGGGACATCCGCCGGGGCGGGGCCGCCGCGGTGGACCTGTGCGACGTCGCCGCCGGGCGGCTGGACGGCTATTACGAGCGCGGGCTCGCCCCCTGGGACCGCGCGGCCGGCTGCCTGATCGCCACCGAGGCCGGCGCCCTGGTCGGCGGCCGCCCCGGGCACGGCCCGGACGGCGAGCTGACCGTGGCCGCCGCCCCCGGCGTGTACGAGCCGCTGCAGGAGCGCCTGGCCGCGCTGCGGGCCTGGGCCGACTAGCCCCAGGGCGAGTCCGGCCCTGGGCGCGGGCGCCGGAACATGCGAAGAGCCCTGGCATACAGGGGATGCCAGGGCTTGGGGTTTCGCACGACCCCCGCAGGGCCGCTGGTGCCGGAGGTCCGGCGTCAGGTCGAAGGTCGGATCGATCAGGCGGCGGTGCGGTGGCGCTCCAGCACGGTGTCCACACCGTGCTCGGCGGCGAGTCGGCGGAGGTCGTCCAGCTCGGACTGCTCCACCTCGGCGAGGAACTCGTCCCCGGCCTCGATCGCGCGGTGCAGGTCCTGCTCGGCGTTGGCTATGCGCTGCAGGATTCCGGCCTTGAAGGCGTCCATACGGGCCCCCTTACTGTGTCGGACGTGCACGGTCGTACGTTCTCCGCCCCGAGGAGGTGTGGCCAGCGGCAGCGTCCGGTCCGGTAGGTCTTGAATCTCCGGTCGGGCGCGGAGACGGCCTTCGGCCGCTCCCGGTGACGTCCCAGCCCCAGGGCCGGCGCGGATGAACGCACGGCGGGTGGGTGCGATCGGCCAACAGCCAGATCGCGGGTGTGCAGCTGTCCTCCCCGCCGGGGACACAGGGAAACCTTCCGGCGCGAGAAAGTTGCCTGCGTCACAGTCCAACCGGACTGGTCCGGATGCGAACCGTGACCGTCCGCCCTCCCCGCACCGTGCCTGAGCGGCAGCTTATCGCTGCTTTACCGGCGGACCAGGCAGGATGGAGACACCGTCGGAGCCGTGCGTCCGCTTCCGGGGCCGGCCTGGAGAAGGGACAACGACCGTGCGGGTTCTCGTCGTCGAGGACGAGCAGCTGCTCGCCGAGGCTGTCGCCACCGGCCTGCGCCGCGAGGCGATGGCCGTCGACGTGGTGTACGACGGGGAGGCCGCGCTCCAGCGCATCGCGGTCAACGACTACGACGTGGTGGTCCTGGACCGCGACCTCCCGCTGGTCCACGGCGACGACGTCTGCCGCAAGGTGGTCGAGCAGGGCCTGGCCACCCGGGTGATCATGCTGACCGCCTCCGGCGACATCAGCGACCGGGTCGAGGGCCTGGAGATCGGCGCGGACGACTACCTTCCGAAGCCGTTCGCCTTCAGTGAACTCGTCGCCCGGGTAAGGGCACTGGGCCGCCGCGCGACCGTCCCGCTGCCCCCGGTGCTGGAACGCGCCGGCATCTCGGTCGACCCCGGCCGCCGCGAGGTGATCCGCGACGGACGCACCGTCCAGCTCGCCCCCAAGGAGTTCGCCGTCCTGGAGGTGCTGATGCGGGCCGGCGGTGCCGTCGTCTCCGCCGAGCAGCTGCTGGAGAAGGCCTGGGACGAGCACACCGACCCGTTCACCAACGTCGTGCGCGTCACCGTGATGACGCTGCGCCGCAAGCTCGGCGACCCGCCGGTGATCATCACCGTCCCGGGCTCCGGCTACCGGATCTGACCGGACCCACCGGACCACCTGGCCGGATCCGACCGGACCAGACCGGAACCGGCCGGAACCGGCCGTCGGACCGGGCAGGACTCCACCCATCCCGCGCCCGCCCCGGCGGACGCTCCGAGAGGACCATCATGACCACCCCGCCCCCGGCCGGCGGGCCCTCCGGCGCGCCCGCCGGCGGCCCGCGCGCCGTGCCGCCCAAGCCCCCGCACCCCCCGCACGCGACCCGGCCGCACCACCCCGGACGCCACGTCCCCGGCGACGGCATGCTCGCCTGGCTGCCCTTCCGGCCCACCATCCGGATGCGGCTCACCCTGCTCTACGGCGGCATGTTCCTGATGGCCGGCGTGGTCCTGCTGCTGCTGATGTACGTGTTCTTCCAGGACGCCGTGCAGGGCTTCGTGCCGCACAAGTTCGACCTCGGGGGCAACCGGATCCTGGTCGGCGGCACCTCGATGGACGGCGCGCAGTTCAACCAGGCGCTGGCAAGCGAGTACCTGGCGCGCTCCGATTCCGCGCGGACCACCCTGCTGCGCAAGTCGCTGACGATGCTGGTCTGCCTCGCCGTGATCGCCTTCGCGGTCGGCTACGCGCTGGCCGGCCGGGTGCTGCGCCCGCTCGGCGAGATCACCCGCACCGCGCGCGACGTCGCCTCCTCCGACCTGCACCGGCGGATCGAGCTGGACGGGCCGGACGACGAGCTCAAGGAGCTCGCCGACACCTTCGACGACATGCTGGACCGGCTGGACCGCTCCTTCGACTCCCAACGCCGCTTCGTCGCCAACGCCTCGCACGAGCTGCGCACCCCGCTGGCGATCAACCGCACCCTGCTGGAGGTCCAGCTCTCCGATCCGGCCGCCTCGCCCGACCTCCAGCAGCTCGGCAAGACCCTGCTGGCCACCAACGAGCGCAGCGAGCAGCTGGTGGAGGGCCTGCTGCTGCTCGCCCGCAGCGAGAACGAGCTGACCGACCGCCGCCCGGTGGAACTCTCCGAGGTGGCCACCCGGGCGCTGGAGCAGACCCGCGCCGAGGCCTGCCAGCGCGACGTCGAGCTGCGCTCCAAGCTCTCCCCGGCCGTGGTCGCGGGCAACGGCGTTCTGCTGGAGCGGCTCGCGCTCAACCTGCTGCAGAACGCCGTCCGCTACAACACCCCGGGCGGCTGGGTCGAGCTGGCCACCGCCGAGGTGCCCGGTGGTGGCGAGCTGGTGGTCTCGAACACCGGCCCGGTGGTGCCCGGCTACGAGCTGGAGCACATCTTCGAGCCGTTCCGCCGGGTCAAGGGCGCCGAGCGCACCCGCAGCGACAAGGGGGTCGGGCTCGGCCTGTCCATCGTCCGCTCGGTGGTGCGCGCCCACGGTGGCGCCATCGAGGCCACTCCGCGCGCCGGTGGCGGCCTCACCATGCGGGTCCGGATCCCCAACCCCTGACCCGCCCCGCGGGGCCCCTCCCGGGCCCTCCGCGCCGTCCCCGCCGCCGCGCTCCGTAAGCGACCGTTCACTGCCGCCCCCGTCAGGCCCGTCAAGACGACATAAGGCCTGGCGGGGGCGGCTTGTCATTTGCTGCCCGGGCAACTTACGGTGTCGTAACCTACGGAACCGTAAGTGTGTCTCCGATGTGCCCGCCCAACGCGCCCGTCCTGCGCGTGCCGTCCCCCGGGAGCAAGACCGTGACCATCGCCCCTGTGCAGAGCAGCACCTCGCTCGGATCGAGCGGCTGGACCGACGCGCGGCTGATCCTGGCCCTCGAGGAGGTCGTGGAGCAGGAGCTCAACCGCCACCTGGGCGTGGCCAGGGAGTGGATGCCGCACGAGTTCGTGCCGTGGAGCCAGGGCCGTGACTTCGACGGCGTGCTGGGCGGCGAGGCCTGGGCCGTCGAGCAGTCCCAGGTGACGCCACTCGGCCGGGTGTCGCTGGTGGTGAACCTCCTCACCGAGGACAACCTCCCCAGCTACCACCACGAGATCGCCAGCATGTTCGGCCGCGAGGGCGCCTGGGGCACCTGGGTGCACCGCTGGACCGCCGAGGAGGGCCGGCACGGGATAGCCATTCGCGACTTCCTGCTCGCCACCCGGGCCGTCGACCCGGTGGAGCTGGAGCGAGCCCGGATGAGCCACATGTCCGAGGGTTTCGAGTCCGACAACGCGCACAGCATGCTGCACTCGGTCGCGTACGTGGCGTTCCAGGAGCTGGCCACCCGGATCTCGCACCGCAACACCGGCAAGTACGCCGGCGACGCGCTCTGCGACCAGCTGCTGGCGAAGATCGCCAACGACGAGAACCTCCACATGGTCTTCTACCGGAACCTGCTGAAGGCCGCCCTGGAGATCGCCCCCGACCAGGCCATGCGAGCCGTCGCGGACGTGGTCACCAACTTCCGGATGCCCGGCCACGGCATCCCCGGCTTCGAGCGGGCCGCCGCGCAGATCGCCCTCGGCGGGGTCTACAACCTGCGCATCCACCACGACGACGTGCTGCAGCCGGTGCTGCGCCACCTGCGCGTGATGGAGCTCGGCGGCCTCGGCCCGGAGGGCTTGCTGGCACAGAACGAGCTCGGCGTCTTCCTGGACGGGCTGGACGGCCAGGCGCGCAAGTTCGAGGAGCGCCAGGCCGCGATCCTGGCCCGCCGGGCCGCGCGCCGAAGCGCCGAGTAGGGCGCGCGGCGGGGCAGTCGAAGTGGGTGGATTTTCCGTGGTTTGCCCCGGATGATTCTGAACGTGACCAAGCTCACACCGTGTCGCTCCATGACGTCGGCCGACCTCGGAGAGTGATCACCTGCTCAGGGGTGCCGATCGCCGTCCGTGATCGGATTTCGAACCTAGGCCGGTCCGTAGGATTGGTCGGCACCCCAGGTGGGCAAGGGATTCGGCAGGCTTTCGAACGGCTGGCGGTCACTGTGAGTGGCTGCCGCGCCGGGGCTGAAGGAGGTCGACGATGGCCCAGCGTGAGGCCTCCCACACCCCGGTGGATCACCCCAACGGACCCCTGGCTGAGTGTCGATTGAGTAACAGGGCTTGAAGTAAGGCAAAATCTCCGCCTCGGGTCGGGCACAAGACCGACCCCCCATGCGTTACGTGCGCTGGAGATACCGCACACACCGCACAAACCCGGAGGGGGAGAGCGAACAATGGCAACGGACTACGACACCCCACGCAAGACCGACGACGAGCTCAACGAAGACAGCATCGAGGAACTCAAGGCTCGGCGGAACGACAAGGGCGGCGGCTCTGTCGACGTCGACGAGTTCGACGCGGCCGAGGGCATGGAGCTCCCGGGCGCCGACCTCTCGAACGAGGAGCTCGCGGTCCGGGTGCTGCCGAAGCAGGCCGACGAGTTCACCTGCATGAGCTGCTTCCTGGTGCACCACCGCAGTCAGCTGTACAGCGAGAAGAACGGCAACCCGATCTGCCGGGACTGCGGCGCCTGAGCACCGCGGCGGACAGGGCCCGGCACCCGCGGCTTCCACGGGTCCGGCACAGCGCCCCTTCCGGCCCCGGGCAGCGGGGCCGGACGGCAGGTCCGGTGACCGTCCTGACGGACGGCACCGGGAGGACGGGGTCGGCCATGAGCACGTCGGCCGACACAAAGTCGTAGGGACGGTCCCGCATCAGCGGAACCGTCCCTCTCCGTTTTTCCGACCAGGTCTTTCCGACTCGGCCCTTCCGGCCCGGTGCGCGCTCCCGGCCTCCCCGGCCCGTGCGCGGCCCCCGGCCCTACGTGCGGGCGCCGCGGCGGGCCTCCTCCAGCGCCTCCGCCAGCTTCATCGGCGAGCGGGTCGACAGATAGAGATACGGCGTCGGGTCGGTCGGGTCGGTCACCTCGATCCGCAGCGCCGTCGGGACGTAGCTGCGCAGCAGCATGAAGGCGCGCGGGTTGGCCTTCGGCCCGCGCCAGGCCACCGCCTCGGCGGGGCTCAGCGGGTGCGCGGTGCCCAGGGCGTCCACCGGGATCCGGGCCGGTCCGGCGACCAGCGAGCCCTGCACCACGCGGATCCGGGCCGAGCCGTAACTGCTGATCGCGACCGCGCCGGCGGCGATGCCGACCACCAGCCCGACCAGTGCGGCCAGACCGCTGACCCGCAGCAGGATCAGCGCGAGCGTGAGCCCGGTCGCGACCGGGAGCAGCCACCAGGAGCGCGGCACCGTGAGGCGTTCGTCGTACATGCCCCCATTGTGGGCGCCCTGACGCCGGGGCCGGGACGCCACCCCCATCGGGCGTGCCCCTACCGCTGGGTAGGGTGGGGCCCCGTGACCGGTTCGACCACCCCCACCGCCCCCACCGGCCGGCCGGCGCCCGCGATGCCGCCGACCCCGACCACCCCGCCGCCGGACGCCGTGCTGCCGCCGCGTGCCCCCGAGGCGCCCGCCCCCGGCACCCGGCTCGGCTCCCACTACGAGCACTGCTTCGGCTGCGGCCCGCAGCACCCCGGCGGGCTGCGGATCGACGCGGTCGCCGGCGAGGGACTCGACGTCACCGCCGAGTTCGCCGTCCGCGACGTCCACCAGGGCGGTCCGGGCCTGGCCCACGGCGGAGTGCTGACCACCGCCATGGACGAGACGCTCGGCACGCTGAACTGGCTGCTGCACGCCCCCGCCGTCACCGGCCGGTTGGAGACCGACTTCCTCTGCCCCGTCCCGGTCGACTCGGTGCTGCACCTGCGGGCGTGGATCACCGGAGTCCAGGGCCGCAAGATCTACAGTGCCGCCGAGGCGCGGATCGGCGGCCCCGACGGACCGGTCGCGGTGCGCGCTCAGGCGCTCTTCATCCAGGTGAAGCTGGAACACTTCACCTCGCACGGTCGTCCCGAGGACATCGAGAAGGTCCTCGACGACCCGGATCTGATGAAGCGCGCACGAGCCTTTGAGGTGAACCCTTGAGCAACGCCCCCCGCCCGCCGCTGGATGTCCTGATCAGGCGCATCGACCCCGAGCTGCCGCTGCCCGCCTACGCGCAGCCCGGCGACGCGGGAGCCGATCTGCGCACCACCGTCGACGCCGAGCTGGCCCCAGGTGAGCGGGTCGTCCTGCCCACCGGCGTGGCCATCGCCCTCCCGGACGGCTACGCGGCCTTCGTCCACCCCCGGTCCGGGCTGGCAGCTCGTTGCGGAGTTGCTCTCGTGAACGCCCCAGGGACGGTCGATGCCGGGTACCGTGGAGAGATCAAGGTGATCGTCGTCAATCTGGACCCGCGCGAGGGGGTCAGCTTCCGCCGAGGGGACCGGATCGCCCAGCTGGTGGTCCAGCAGGTCGAGAAGGCCCGCTTCCACGAGGTGGCCGAGCTACCTGGGTCGGCACGCGCCGAGGGCGGGTTCGGGTCGACCGGTGGCCACGCCGCGGTCTAGCATTCCCGCGGCCTCGCAGGAAGCCGAGCAGGTATTCGCATCGGTCTTGGACCGGGAAGGACAGTGACCGTGTTCCGTCGTCGCCAGAAGAGCGAGGACGCTGTCGAGCAGCTCGCCGACGACGCCATCAGCGCCGACGAGACGGCCGATGACGTCGAAGGTTCCGCCGAGAGCGAGAACGTGACCGAGCTGGACCCGGCCGACAAGGTCGGCCTGCCGCCGGCTCCGCGGCCGGACGGCCCGTGGGACCACTCCGAGCTGGAGAACCCCGAGGAGGGGCGGGTCGACCTCGGGGGTCTGCTGGTCCCCGG
Source organism: Kitasatospora sp. NPDC087861 (assembly GCF_044742585.1). Taxonomy (NCBI): domain Bacteria; kingdom Bacillati; phylum Actinomycetota; class Actinomycetes; order Kitasatosporales; family Streptomycetaceae; genus Kitasatospora; species Kitasatospora sp. NPDC087861. The sequence continues at coordinate 706 of NZ_JBIUUS010000037.1, read as the reverse complement.
TGTCGAGGGCATGGAGCTGCGCGTGGAGGTGGCCGGTGACGCGATCGTCGCCGCGACCCTCGTCCTCGGTAACAGCGCCATCCAGCTGCAGGCCTTCGCCGCTCCGAAGTCGGAGGGCATCTGGGGGGAGGTCCGGGAGGAGATCGCCAACGGCATCACCTCGCAGGGCGGCCTCATCGAGGAGGAGGAAGGCCCGCTCGGCTGGCACCTCCGTGCCCAGGTCCCGGTGCAGCTGCCGGACGGCACCCAGGGCGTGCAGCTGGTGCGCTTCGTGGGCTGCGACGGCCCGCGTTGGTTCCTGCGTGGCGTGATCTCGGGCCAGGCCGCCGTGCAGCCGGAGATGGCCGGGATCCTGGAGCAGGTCTTCCAGCAGACGGTCGTCGTCCGCGGCGAGACCCCGATGGCGCCCCGCGACCCGATCGTGCTGAAGCTGCCCGAGGACGCGCAGATGGTCGCCGACGGTGGCGGTGCGGCTGCGTCGGCCGGCGAGGGAGAGAGCCGTTTCGGCGGTGCGGCCCTCGACCCGTTCGCCCGTGGTCCGGAGATCACCGAGGTCCGCTGACCTGGTGCGTGCCGTACTGATCGCCCCTGCCCGGGACACCGGGCAGGGGCGATTTGCATGTGGCGGGTCCGTCCCCGTACAGTTCCGGAGTCGCCGCGAGAGAGCGGGGACAAGCGGAAAGCGAAATCCGATGAATGAAACTCC
>NZ_JBIUUS010000036.1:0-71847 GCF_044742585.1 Kitasatospora sp. NPDC087861 | reverse complement strand
GTTACATTCCGAACCCGGAAGCTAAGCCTTACAGCGCCGATGGTACTGCAGGGGGGACCCTGTGGGAGAGTAGGACGCCGCCGAACAATCATTCAGAAGAACCCCCATCCGGGAAACCGGATGGGGGTTTTTCGCATTTCCGGTGACGTATCGTCGGGGCATGGACGATCAGACAGCGGTCATTGCGAACAGTGTGCTCCGCCCCGAGCAGCGCGACGGCGCCCTGCGCGTTCTGGCGGACGCCCAGGCGGTGGACGGTCGGGCTGCCGTGTCCGAGCAGGGCCGGCTCCGGCTGCGTTCCTCGGAGACGTCGCGCCCGGGTGTCAGCCATCTCATCGAGAGCGAGCAGGCCGGCGCCTCCGTCGTCGGCTACGGCCAGCTCGAAGTCCCGGAGGCGCCGTCCGCCAACCCCGCCGCCGAGCTGGTGGTCGACCCGGCCGCCCGCGGGCGCGGCCTGGCCCGGCCGCTGGTGGACGCGGTGCTCGCGGAGGCCCACCGGGCGGGCCGCGATGCGGTGGACTTCTGGGTACACGGCGGTCACCCGGCGGCCCGGCACCTGGCCGGGCGGTACGGTGCCGAGCTGGTCCGCGAGCTGCGGCAGATGCGTCGCACCGGGCCGCAGACCGAGGCCGTCGCCGTCCCGGAGGGCGTCGAGCTCCGCACCTTCCGTCCCGGCGAGGACGACGCCGAGTGGCTGCGGCTGAACGCGCTGGCCTTCGCCCACCACCCGGAGCAGGGCGCCTGGACGGAGCGTGACCTGGCCGAACGGCTGGCGGAGCCGTGGTTCGACCCGGCCGGCTTCTTCCTCGCCACCCGGAACGGCAAGGTGGTCGGTTTCCACTGGACCAAGGTGCACCCGGCCGACGCCACCCAGCCGGCCCTCGGAGAGGTGTACGTCGTCGGGGTGGACCCGGCGGAGCAGGGCAGCGGCCTCGGCCGCGCGCTGACCGCCGCGGGTCTGCGCCATCTGACCGGTTCGGACGCGGGCGAGCGCGGACTGGAGACGGTCCTGCTCTACGTCGACGCCGACAATCCGGCCGCTGTGCGGGTATATGAACGACTGGGGTTCACCATCCACGAGGTGGACCTCATGTACCGAGTCCAGTACCGCGAAGGCCGGCCGGGCCAAGCGGGCTGGACGGGCCAAGCGGGCTAGACGAGTCGGACAGGCCGAACGGGCCGAACGGACCGGACGGCTTAGCCGCACCGGGTGGTCCGGGGCAAGGGGTCGGACGGCCCCGTCCCTTGCCCCGACCGACTCAGCTTTCCTCCTGGCCATGCGGTGTTTACCGTGGATTCAATTGCTGCCGCGAAGATCACAGGATGAAGTCCGTAGTGTCTCGCTCGTGCAGAGTCGACCGCCACGTGCCGGTCGACCCTGTAAGGACCGCGCCCGGCGGGTGGGCGCTGGTCCTGGGCGAGGACGACGGCTCGCAGAGCCATTCGCGTCCGGACGCCGTCCTGCTGCTGGAGGAGCTGGAGCCCATGAGCATCCCCCGCCCCGTCTCTGCCCCGCTTTCCCCGCCGGCCCGGATGTCCAGTGCGCTGGGGATACCGCCAGAGCTGCCGGCCGAGGACGAGCAGGAGTTCGACGCGCTGCCGCAGGGCCGCTTCCTCGATCGCGAGCGCAGTTGGCTCGCCTTCAACGAGCGGGTCCTGGAGCTGGCCGAGGACTCGGGCATCCCGCTGCTGGAGCGGGCCAAGTTCCTCGCGATCTTCGCGAGCAACCTGGACGAGTTCTTCATGGTCCGGGTAGCCGGCCTGAAGCGCCGGATCGCCACGGGCGTCGCCCAGCGCAGCGCGTCCGGCCTGCAGCCGCGCGAGGTGCTGGACCTGATCTGGACCCGCTCGCGCGAGCTGATGGCGAGGCACGCCGCCGCCTTCCAGCAGGAGGTGCTGCCGGACCTCGCGACCGAGGGCATCGAGGTGGTCCGCTGGCCGGAGCTGGCCGAGAAGGAGCAGGCCCGGCTGCACACCCTGTTCCGGCAGAAGATCTTCCCGGTCCTCACCCCGCTGGCGGTCGACCCGGCGCACCCCTTCCCGTACATATCGGGACTCTCACTCAACCTGGCCGTCGTGGTGCGCAACCCGGTGTCGGGCCACAAGCACTTCGCCCGGGTGAAGGTGCCGCAGTCGCTGGCCCGCTTCCTGGAGGCCTCGCCGCAGCGTTACGTCCCGCTGGAGGACGTGATGGGCGCGCACTTGGAGGAGCTGTTCCCGGGCATGGAGGTGCTCGCCCACCACGCCTTCCGGGTGACCCGCAACGAGGACCTAGAGGTGGAGGAGGACGACACCGAGAACATCCTCAAGGCCCTGGAGAAGGAGCTGATGCGGCGGCGCTTCGGCCCGCCGGTGCGGCTGGAGGTCGAGGAGTCGATCGACCCCTACATCCTGGACCTGCTGGTGCGGGAGCTGAACATCACCGAGGCGGAGGTCTTCCCGCTGCCCGGGCCGCTCGACCTGACCGGCCTGTTCGGGATCGCCGAGCTGGACCGCCCGGAGCTGAAGTACCCGAAGTTCGTGGCCGGCACCGCCCGCGGGCTGACCGACGTCGAGTCGGCGTCCCAGCCGGACATCTTCGCCGCGATGCGCGAGCGGGACGTCCTGCTGCACCACCCGTACGACAGCTTCTCCACCTCGGTGCAGGCCTTCCTGGAACAGGCCGCCGCCGACCCGGACGTCCTGGCGATCAAGCAGACGCTGTACCGCACCTCGGGCGACTCGCCGATCGTGGACGCGCTGATCGACGCGGCGGAGTCGGGCAAGCAGGTGCTGGTCCTGGTGGAGATCAAGGCGCGCTTCGACGAGCAGGCCAACATCAAGTGGGCCCGCAAGCTGGAGGAGGCCGGCTGCCACGTGGTCTACGGCCTGGTCGGGCTGAAGACGCACTGCAAGCTGTCGCTGGTGGTCCGCCAGGAGGGCGACACCCTGCGCCGCTACTCGCACGTGGGCACCGGCAACTACCACCCGAAGACCGCCCGGCTGTACGAGGACCTGGGGCTGCTGACCTCGGACCCGCAGGTCGGGGCCGACCTCTCGGACCTGTTCAACCGGCTGTCCGGTTACTCGCGCCGCGAGTCCTACCGCCGCCTGCTGACCGCCCCGCGCGGTCTGCGCGACGGGCTGATCTCCCGGATCCACAACGAGATCGCCCACCACCGGGCCGGCCGGCCGGCGTACGTGAAGCTCAAGGTCAACTCGATCGTCGACGAGGCCGTGATCGACGCGCTGTACCGGGCGTCGCAGGCCGGCGTGCCGGTGGACGTCTGGGTGCGCGGGATCTGCGCGATCCGGCCGGGTGTGCCGGGGCTGAGCGAGAACATCCGGGTCCGCAGCATCCTGGGCCGCTTCCTGGAGCACTCCCGGATCTTCGTGTTCGGCAACAACGGCGATCCGGAGGTCTGGATCGGCAGCGCCGACATGATGCACCGCAACCTGGACCGCCGGATAGAGGCGCTGCTGCGGATCACCGATCCGGCGCACCGGGCCGAGCTGTCCGGGCTGATCGACCTCGGGATGTCGGACGAGAGCGAGTCCTGGCACCTGGGGCCGGACGGTGCGTGGGCCCGCCACCCGCAGGACGCCGAGGGCAGGCCGTTGCGGCACGTCCAGGATCTGCTGATCGACTCGCGCCAGCGCCGCCGGGCCGCCACCTCGCGCTGACACGACCACTGATGCGAGCCGCTGGAACCGCAGGGGACCGGTTCCAGCGGTCGGCCACCAGCCCCGGGGGGACGAACCCGGGGGAACGGGGATCTACCACGCCATGACCGATGCGCCGATGACGGCCCAGGCGGCTGCCACAGCGACCGCCGGGGACATCCTCTCCAGCCATCTCACCGCCCAGGCCGGCGCGTTCCTTCGTGCCCTGCCGCTGGCGGTGGGCGAGGTCGGCGCCAGACCGGGGACGGCCGCGGTCGTTCCGGCGGCCGGTACCGCCGACCTGCTGCGGACGGTCCGGCGGATCGGCGGGCTGCTGCACACCTTCGGTTCCGTCTTCGAGCAGGCCTGGGCGCAGGAGTCGCGCACCGAACTGCGCTGGCTGCTCAACCTGTTGGCGCTGGAGCCCGGGTACGTCCGCCGCTCGGCCCGGCTGCTGGGCGCGCTGGACTCGCTGAGCGGCAGCGACCCGGACGGGGCGGGCATGCTGGCCGGGCACGCCGGGGCGCCCAAGGCGCGGGCGCTGCTGGACCGGCAGCTGACCCTGGCCCGGACCAGGGCGCACTCCTCGGTGCTCCAGGAGCTCCGGTCGGCTCGGCTGCACGCGCTGGCGGACCGGATGACGCTGCTGGTCGGCGAGGCGCCGCTGCTGGAGGCGGCGGGCGGCCGGGCGCCGGCGGTGTTGCTGCCGCAGGCGGCCGCCGCGGTCGCGGTGCTGTCCGCGAGCGCCCAGCAGCTGCCGCTGCGGCGGGCCGCCACCCCGTACGGCGGGGACGGGCTGCGCCGGCTGGGCGTCGTCCCGGCGGCGCGCGGCGCGGTGGACGCGGACGCGGCGCTGGCGGCCGACGACGCGCCGTGGGCCCGGATGCGGATCCTGGTGAAGCGGGCCCGGTACGCGCTGGAGGTCTGCGGCCGTACCTCCGCCGAGCTGGACGAGCTGGACGGGGTGCTGGGCCGGCACCAGGAGGCGGCGGACGCCGCGGTCACGGTGGCCACCGCGGCGCGGACTCCGCGGATCACCCCGGCGACCGCGTACGTGCTGGGCGTGGTGCACGCTGATCAGCGACTGGAGGTGGAGGCGGCGCGGTACGCCTTCGGCCACCGGTGGCCAGACCTCCCGCCCGGCCTGGACGGCTGGCTGGACCTCCCCCCTGCCGAGGGCTGGGGGCATTCCCCCGCACCACGGACGGCCTGAGTTGCGCGATCGTCTGAGCACCGGGCCGGGAGTGGGGGCAACCGCGACCGGGGCGGGGCGCGCCCCGGTGGTCCTGGCGGCCGGCGCGGTGCTGTGGCTGCCGGGCCGGCCGAAGAAGAGCGGCCGACTGGGGCGGCCGCGGATCGCGGTGATCCACCGGCCCAAGTACGACGACTGGAGCCTGCCGAAGGGCAAGCTCGATCCGGGGGAGGGCGTGGTCGCGGCGGCGCTGCGCGAGGTGCACGAGGAGACCGGGTTCTCCTGCCTGCTCGGTCCGGAGCTGCCGACCCAGCACTACCTGGCGCAGGGCCGGCCGAAGGAGGTGCGCTACTGGGCGGCGGTGCCGTCGAGCGGGGCGTTCCGGCCGAACCGCGAGGTGGACCGGTTGGAGTGGTTGCCCGCCGGAAAGGCCCGCGCCCGGCTGACGCACGACCGCGACCGGTTGCTGGTCGACGCCCTGCTGGTGATGCTGGGTGCGAAGCCCGTACGGGCGGACGACCTGCCATCGGCGAAGGGACGGTGGAAGTGATCACGTCGCGCCCTTGCCGTGACGCAACCGTTACTACCTGACGTAGTTTCCTGTCATCCGTTCGAGGTTCACTCTCCGTTCACTTGCGACCGGCTGTCGTGTCACCTACCCGGCCTAACTTCGGGTTTACCGGAGGGCCGAACGGGCCCCGGACCACAGCAAAACCCGCGCTCCGCCGTCCTCGTACGGCCCGCGCGCCGGGCAATGCCACAGAAAGGGACACCCCAGTGAAGCTCCAGCGGAACGGCCGCTCCAAGGCCCTCGCCATCGGTGCCATGGCGCTCGTCAGCTCGCTGTCGCTCGCCGCCTGCGGCTCGGACAACAACAACGACACCAAGGCGTCCGGTGGCTCCAGCGGCGGCTCGTCGGCCGCGGCGATCAACTGTGGCAAGTCGGGCACGCTGCTCGCCTCGGGCTCCACCGCCCAGGGCAACGCGATGGACGTCTGGAAGACCAACTTCGGCGCCGCCTGCTCCGGCAGCACGATCAACTACGGTGGCGGCGGCTCCGGCACGGGTGTCCAGCAGTTCAACCAGGGCAAGGTCCAGTTCGCGGGTTCGGACTCGGCCCTGAAGCCGGCCGAGGTCGAGGACAGCAAGAAGGTCTGCACCGGCGGCCAGGGCATCGACCTGCCGATGGTCGGCGGCCTGATCTCGCTGATCTACAACATCGAGGGTGTCGACAACCTGGTCCTGGACGGCCCGACCGCCGCCAAGATCTTCGACTCGCAGATCACCAAGTGGAACGACCCGGCGATCGTCGCCCTGAACCCGGGCGCCAAGCTGCCGGACGCCGACATCCAGGCCTTCCACCGCTCGGACGACTCCGGCACCACGGAGAACCTGACCAAGTACTTCGCCAAGACCTCCGGCGGCGCCTGGAGCTACCCGGCCGCCAAGGCCTGGGCGGGCAAGGGTGGCCAGTCGGCCAAGGAGTCCGCCGGTGTCTCGGCCCAGGTGAAGCAGGTCAAGAACTCGATCAGCTACGCCGAGCTCTCCTACGCGCAGACCAACAACCTGAAGAGCGCCGCCATCAACACCGGCGCCGCCAAGCCGATCGAGGCCACCGCCGTCAACGCCGCCAACACCTTCGCCAAGGCGAAGGTCGCCGGCACCGGCAGCGACCTGGCGCTGACCCTCGACTACGCGACCAAGGACGAGGGCTCGTACCCGCTGGTCCTGGTCACCTACGAGATCGTCTGCGACAAGGGCAACAAGGCCGACACCCTCGACACCGTGAAGGCCTTCCTGACCTACGCCGCCAGCGACGCCGGCCAGAAGGCCATCGGCGACACGGGCTACGTCCCGCTCCCCAAGGAGCTGACGGACAAGGTCAACGCCATCATCCCGACGCTGGCCTGATCCAGTAGGACCTCCCGGTGGGGCGGCCCCGTGAACGAGGGGGGCCGGGGCCGCCCCCACCGGGAAGCAGTGACGAAAAAGCACGTCCGGGGCACCGCCGCCAGGGTGCCGCCCCCTCGGGGCAGCACCACCAGACCGGAGTAGACCAATGACTTCATCCTCCCCTGCCGCCCCGCGAGGCAGGGAACGCCGCAAGCGTGACAGCCGGGTCGGCGACAAGATCTTCATGAACGCCGCTCGTGGGTCGGGCATCCTGCTGCTGGTCATCATGGCCGCCATCGCGGGCTTCCTGACCTGGCGTTCGGGCATCGCCCTGAGCAAGAACGAGGGCAACTTCCTCACCACCTTCGAGTGGACGCCGGACGCCCCGAAGCCGGTCTTCGGCATCGCGGTCCTCGCGTTCGGCACCATCGTCAGCGCGTTGATCGCGATGGCGATCGCCGTCCCGGTGGCCATCGGGATCGCGCTGTTCATCTCGCACTACGCGCCGCGCAAGATCGCCCAGCCGTTCGCCTACCTGGTGGACCTGCTCGCGGCCGTCCCCAGCGTCGTGTACGGCCTCTGGGGCGCGCTGTTCCTGGTGCCGCACCTGGACGGGCTGACCAGCTGGCTGAACGACTACCTCGGCTGGACGTACATCTTCGACCAGTCCCGGGCCGGCACCACGCCGCGCAACCTGTTCACCGTCGGCATCCTGCTGGCCATCATGATCCTGCCGATCATCACCGCGGTCAGCCGCGAGGTCTTCCGGCAGGTGCCGCGGATGCACGAGGAGGCGGCGCTCGCGCTCGGCGCGACCCGCTGGGAGATGATCCGGACCGCGGTGCTGCCGTTCGGCCGCCCCGGCATCATCTCGGCCTCGATGCTCGGCCTCGGCCGCGCGCTCGGCGAGACCATCGCGGTGGCGATCGTGCTCTCGTCCAACAACGTCCTGTCGCTGCACCTGCTCGACCCGGGCGGCGGCACCTTCGCGCAGAACATCGCGCTGAAGTTCAACGAGGCCCAGCCCTTCGGCCGGGACGCGTTGATGGCCTCCGGCCTCGTCCTGTTCGTGATCACCCTGCTGGTGAACGGTGCCGCGCGGCTGATCGTCGCCCGCCGCAAGGAGTACTCGGGGGCCAACGCATGAGCACTGCTACGACCTCGGTTCCGGCGGACACCCGCCTGGTCAACCGTCCGCTCACCGCGAACCGGCTGCCCAAGTGGGCCCCGGCCGCCGTCGCCGGCGGCTCCATCGCGCTCGGCTGCGCGATCGGCGCGATCGGCGGCCTGGCCAGCCACCTGCAGTGGGGCCTGATCTCCGCCGCCCTGTTCGTGGTGATCAGCTACGTGCTCTCGGCCCAGGTCGAGGGCCGCCGCCAGGCCAAGGACCGGCTCGCCACCTCGGTGGTCTGGGTCGCCTTCATCCTGGCCGTGGTGCCGCTCGCGGCGCTGACCTTCTACACCGTCCAGCAGGGCGCCAGCGTGGTGGACGGGAACTTCCTGACCCACTCCATGAAGGGCATCCGCACCTCCGGCCCCGGCGGCGGCATCTACCACGCGCTGATCGGCACGCTGGAGCAGGTCGGCCTGGCCACCGCGATGGCCGCCCCGATCGGTCTTCTGACCGCCGTCTACCTGGTCGAGTACGGCCGCGGCACGCTCGCCAAGGTGGTCACCTTCTTCGTCGACGTCATGACGGGTGTCCCGTCGATCGTCGCCGGTCTGTTCATCCTCTCGCTCTGGAACCTCGTCCTCGGCTTCAACTACTCCGGCTTCTCGGGCAGCCTCGCGCTGGCGATCCTGATGATGCCGGTCGTGGTCCGCTCGACCGAGGAGATGCTCAAGCTCGTCCCGAACGAGCTGCGCGAGGCTTCGTACGCGCTCGGCGTGCCGAAGTGGAAGACCATCCTGCGGATCGTCATCCCCACCGCTATCGGCGGCATCACCACCGGTGTGATGCTCTCGGTCGCCCGCATCACGGGCGAGACCGCCCCGGTGATGATGCTGGTGTTCGGTGCCGACTACATCAACACCAACCCGTTCGACGGACCGCAGCAGTCCCTGCCGATGTACATCTGGCAGCAGTACTCGATGGTCAACAACGACTTCGGCTACGCCCGCGCCTGGGGCGCCGCGCTGGTGCTGATCGCCTTCGTGATGGGGCTCAACCTCATCGCCCGGGGCATCGCACGCTGGCGCTCGCCCAAGGGCGGACACTGAGCGCCCGACTGACGTACGAACCAGAATTCATTAGCGGCTCCGCCGCAGGCGAGAGAAGAACGATCATGGCCAAGCGCATCGACGTCAGCGGACTGTCCGCCTTCTACGGCACCACCAAGGCCATCGAGGACATCTCGATGAGCATCGAGCCCCGCTCGGTGACGGCCTTCATCGGCCCCTCCGGCTGCGGCAAGTCGACCTTCCTGCGCACCCTCAACCGGATGCACGAGGTGATCCCCGGCGCCCGCGTCGAGGGCAAGGTGCTCCTGGACGACGAGAACCTGTACGGCGCCAGCGTCGACCCGGTCGCCGTCCGCCGTTCGGTCGGCATGGTCTTCCAGCGCCCGAACCCGTTCCCGACCATGTCGATCTACGACAACGTGGTCGCCGGGCTGAAGCTCGCGGGTGTGCGCAAGAAGTCCCTCCTGGACGGCGTGGTGGAGAAGTCCCTCCAGGGCGCCAACCTGTGGAACGAGGTCAAGGACCGGCTGAACAAGCCGGGCGCCGGCCTCTCCGGCGGGCAGCAGCAGCGACTGTGCATCGCCCGCGCCATCGCGGTCGAGCCGCAGGTCCTGCTGATGGACGAGCCCTGCTCCGCGCTCGACCCGATCTCGACCCTCGCGATCGAGGACCTGATCGGCGAGCTGAAGTCGCAGTTCACCATCGTCATCGTGACCCACAACATGCAGCAGGCGGCCCGCGTCAGCGACCGCACCGCCTTCTTCAACCTGGCCGGCGTCGGCCAGCCGGGCAAGCTGGTCGAGCTGGACGACACCCAGCGGATCTTCTCCAACCCGTCGGTCCAGGCGACCGAGGACTACATCTCCGGCCGCTTCGGCTAGGCCGGCCCCGTCACGAGCCCCGGACCGGAGCGTCCGGAGGCGAACGGCGCGACACAGACTGCTCCGCGGTGCTGCATGGCGGTGCCGCCGTGGGGCATGAAGAAGGGCCCGCCCCCGAGATGTGGGGGCGGGCCCTGTTTCACGTCCGGGGGCGGTCAGCCCCAGAACAGGTGGACGAACCAGTACACCAGCGCTGCGACGACGGCGGCCGCCGGCATCGTGATGAACCAGCCGAGCACGATGTTCTTCGCGACGCCCCAGCGCACCGCGCGGATCCGCTTGGTGGCCCCCGCGCCCATGATCGCCGCGGTGATCACGTGGGTGGTGGAGATCGGCGCCTTGAAGACGAACGACGTGACGTACATGACCGTCGCGGCGGTGGCCTCGGCCGCGAAGCCCTGCGGCGGGTCCAGCTCGATGATCTTGCGGCCGAGCGTCCGCATGATCCGCCAGCCGCCCGCGTAGGTGCCCAGCGAGAGCATGGTGGCGCAGGAGATCTTCACCCACACCGGGATGCCCTCACCGGTGTGGTGGCCGGAGATGGTGAGCGCCATCACCACGATGCCCATGGTCTTCTGCGCGTCCTGCAGACCGTGCGCCAGCGCCATCGCGGCGGCCGAGGCGGTCTGGGCGACCCGGAAGTTGCGCTTGGCGCGGTGCGGGTTGGCCCGGCGGAAGATCCACAGGATCGCCAGCATCACCAGGAAGCCGCCGACCAGGCCGACCACCGGCGAGACGATCATCGGAATGACGATCTTGTCGAGGACCCCGTTCCAGAACACCTCGATGCCGCCGGCCAGGCCCGCGCCCACCATGCCGCCGAACAGCGCGTGCGAGGAGGAGGACGGCAGGCCGAAGTACCAGGTGACCAGGTTCCAGGCGATCGCGCCGATCAGGGCGGCGAACAGGATCGCCATCCCCTGGTTGCCGCTGGGGGTCTCGATGATCCCCTGGGAGACGGTGTGCGCCACGCCGCTGCCGAGGAAGGCGCCGGCCAGGTTCATCACCGCGGCCATCGCGAGTGCGGCCCTGGGGGTCAGCGCCCGGGTGGAGACCGAGGTGGCGATCGCGTTCGCCGAGTCGTGGAAGCCGTTGGTGTAGGTGAAGAAGAACGCAACGCCGACGACGGCGATGAGTGCTGCCATGTCCACGAGGGTCAGGACTCCTTGACGGCGATGGTCTCCACCGTGTTGGCGACGTGCTCGAACGCGTCCGCCGCCTCCTCAAGGACGTCCACGACCTGCTTGAGCTTGAGCACCTCGATGGCGTCGTACTGGCCGGAGAACAGGTGGGCGAGCAGCTTGCGGTGGATCTGGTCGGCCTGGTTCTCCAGCCGGTTGACCTCGATCCAGTACTCGGTGAGGTTCGACATGCTGCGCAGGTTCGGCATCGCCTCGGCGGTGAGCTCGGCGGCCCGTGCCAGTACCTCGATCTGCTGCTCGATCCCCTTCGGCAGCGTCTGGATGTCGTAGAGGACGACCAGGTCGACGGCTTCCTCCATGAAGTCCATGATGTCGTCCAGCGACGAGGCGAGGTTGTAGATGTCCTCACGGTCGAAGGGCGTGATGAAGGACGAGTTCAGCTGGTGGAAGACGGCATGGGTGGTGTCGTCCCCAGCGTGCTCGGCGGCGCGCATGCGCTCGACGATCTCCGCGCGGGCCGACACGTCTGATCCCAGTAGTTCCAGCAGGAGTTTCGAACCGACGACGAGGTTGTCCGCAGCGGCGGCGAACATGTCGTAGAAGCTCGTCTCCTTCGGGGTCAGGCTAAAACGCACGGAAATCTCCGATGTGCGGGGTAGGGACTGAACGATGCTAGGTGCAACCAAGCGCAATCACGCAAACGGGGTGCTGACGGTGGAGGCGGAACCTCCCCTTCCGTTCGGCTGCCGCACCAGCTGACCCGGACCGCACACCCATGTGCGGACGGGAGCCCCCAGTCTGACGGAACCTCGCCCGGATTGTCCTCGTCGGGCCTGCGGAAGACGGGGGCGCCGCTCAGACGGCTCAACCGCGCGGGGGCCGGTCCGAGGCCCTTCGGCACATGCCGCGTCGGCCATCGGAACACCACGGACGGCCCTGGTGTTGGACACTGGTGGCCGACGCAGCCACCAGGCATCCAGACGAAGGCGGGCCGATGACCACGACGCAAGCGCGCACCGAGCCGGACCACGCGCACGGGACCGAGCCGTCCGCCGACGCGCCCCCCGCCCTCGCGGCCGCCGGGCACCACGGCCCGCACGGCTACAGCGCGCAGAAGGACGCCCACCTCAAGCGGCTGCGCCGGATCGAGGGCCAGATCCGCGGCCTCCAGCGGATGGTCGACGAGGACGTCTACTGCATCGACGTGCTCACCCAGGTGTCGGCCGGTACCAAGGCGCTGCAGTCCTTCGCGCTCTCCCTGCTGGAGGAGCACCTGCGGCACTGCGTCGCGGCCGCCGCCGAGGAGGGTGGCGCGGAGCTCGACGCCAAGGTGGCGGAGGCCACGGCCGCGATCGCCCGACTGCTGCGCAGCTGAGACACGCCCCGGGGCGCGCCTCAGTCGTCGGCGGCCCGCCCGGTCTCCCCCTCGGCCTGCCCCGGTTCGGCCCGGTCGAGCAGGACCTCGTCGATCCGCTCGGTCGGCAGCCGGTCGCCGGTGCTGGCCGTCGCGGCGATCATCAGCTCGCCGGCCAGCTCGATCTCGTCGAGGGCCGCGTCGTCGTGGCCGCCGCTGCGGCCACCCGTGGACGACACCACCTGCACCACCCCTTCAGCGCCTCGCCAGCCCGGGCGGCAGCCACCCGACGTCCAGCCTAGGCACTTCGGGGCCCGTCCACATGGCACGGACGGGCCATCTCGGCGCCGCCGAAACGGGTGACCGCCGCTCCCCGGGAGGCCACCCGCTCCGGCGGCGCCCCGTTTCGCCCCGGCGCCGGAGCCCTGCCCCGGCGGCCTACTTGGGGCTCTCCGTGGGCTTCATCGCGTAGATGTCCGAGGCCGGCGGCTCGGCCGCCTCCACCGGCTTGCCGAAGTCCGTCAGGGAGGTGGTCGACGTCACCTTCACCTGGTCCTTGGCCTCCTTCGAGCCGGCCACCCCGGCGAAGGTGAACACCTCGACCACCTTGTGCAGCCGGCCCTGGTCGTCCAGCCAGGCGTCGTACGGGACCTCCTTCACGGTGAAGGTCTGGGCCCCCATCCGCAGGCCGTCCCCGCCCCGGCCACCGGTCGCGTCGGCCGCCTTGACCAGGTCCAGGGTGCCGCGGTAGTGGTGCAGCGGTACCCCGTCGACGGTCTCGGTGCCGACCGCGTCCGCCTTCTGCGCCCCGCGCAGCGCGCCCGCCGCGGTGGCCGGATCGGTGGCGCCGCCGCTGACCAGGTTGCCGTCCGGCAGCTGACGCACGTCCAGCTTGACCCACTTGCCCTCGGGCACCTTGGCGCCGCTGTTCTGCAGGTAGACGGTGCCCGGCAGGACCACCTCGACGATCTTCCCGGTGGTCGCCGCGCCCGGGGGCACCTGGACCTCCAGCCGGCCGATCCGCTTCACGTAGTCGTAGCCGCCCGTCCCGGTGAAGGCGGCCTTCTTCTCGGACGACTCGGTGACCAGCTCGGTGGCGGTGTGCGCGGAGCCGGTGCGGCCGGTGATGTCGGCGGCGTTGCGCACCGCCGTCAGCGGGTCGGCGGCGAGCTGGTCGGGGGCTCCCGACCGCTGGTCCGAGGAGCCGCCGCCGGAGCCGGCCGCGCAGCCGGCGGACAGGCCCGCCAGAGCGGCGGCGAGCAGGGCGGCCCCGGCCGCCGAACGCAGGTGCGGCATCGGACGGCGCTCCGGCCGCCCGGTGCGCTGCTGGTCGGTCATCTTCATCCTCGCGACAACCCCCTCGGGCCCGACTGCCCTGCCGACACCACCAGGTGGGCAGAGCTCTTTCCGGGCAAACGAGTTGAGGCGCGAAGGGTTACGCGGAACGGGGCCCACGGACGGCTTCGCACGCCGGGCGTCCGGCGCGCTACGGTGAACCACGTGCACAGTGAGCTGCCGGCCTCCCCCGGCACCGTCCGGATGCCCGAGCACCGTGTCGCGATCAGCGAGCGCGGTTCCTTCGCCTTCGCGACCTGTAGCTGTGGCTGGTACTCACCGGCCCGCCGCTCGCGCGACCTGGCCCGGAGGGAGGCGGACGACCACCTCGCCCTCGTCCTCGCCGAGAGCGGAGACCGGCCGGGGTAGCCGTGCGACTCACGCCGCCAGATCGGACTCCGGCGGCTGCTCCTCGGAGCGCACCGCCCGCCGCTCACGCCCGCGGCGTCGGCCGCGCGGGCCGGCGCCGCCGCGCTCCGGCGCCCGGATCAGCGGGGCGACGGCGGTCCGGCTCAGCGCGTGGCAGAGCGGGACCAGCACCGCCATCGCGATCGGCGCCAGCAGCAGGACGACCGCGGCGGCGAGCGCGAAGCCGCCGATCACGTCGGTCGGGTAGTGGACGCCCATGAACATCCGGCAGAAGCCCTGCAGCAGGGCCAGCCCCCCGGCGATCCAGCCGAGCCGCCGGTTCACCAGGAACAGCGCCACCGCCACGCCCATCGTCATGGTCGAGTGGTCGCTGACGAAGGAGTGGGTGCCGGCCTTGCCGTCCACCAGCACCAGCAGCCCGCTGTGGTCGACGAACGGGCGCGGGCGGTTCACGATCGCGGCGATCGGCAGGTTGGCCAGCTCGGCGATGGCGACCGAGAGCGGCACCCAGAGCAGCCCGGCGACGGCCACCGGCGCGTCCGGCCGGCGTCTGGCCTGCAGCCAGGCCACCAGGCCGAGCATCGCCAGGCCGATCAGGATGCCGTACTCGCCGATCCACGAGACGAGGTGGTCCAGCCACTGCGGGGAGCGCTTGGCCAGGCCGTTGACGGCGTAGAGCAGGCCGAGGTCGGGATTGGTCGTGTCGGCAAGCGGCGTCGACACGCCGCACCTCCTTCTGGTCCGCTGCACCTGTTCGTTCCGGCCGGGCCCCTCCCGGCGCGGGAATCTGACGGTGGGCCATCGGGACCAACGTCATCGCCGGGGCACAGCGTTCCACGGAAACGCGCGGTTATGGAAACTTGACTCAGCGTCCACAGGGCACTCACACCTCGGGCTTCGGGCGGCTCAGCCCTTGGCCGCCGGCTGACCCGTCCCGGCGGGGCCAGGACCGGCCGGGGCGGGCGGCGCGGCGGCCGCGGGTGGGGCGGCGGCGGTCGCCGGGGCAGTGGCCGGAGGGTTCGGGGCCGCGAGGGCGTTCGGGTCCGCCGGGGTGGTCGGTGCCGTCGTGCCCGGGCGGCTCGGGGCGCTGACGGAGCCGTCCGCGTTGCGGTTCGGCAGCGCCTGGGCGCCGTCCGAGGTGACCCGGGTCGCGCCGATGTACTCCTTGGTGTCGATCTTGTCGTAGCGGATCACCGCGCCGGTGTGCGGCGCGTTGATCATGTACCCGCCGCCGACGTAGATCCCGACGTGGTGGATGCTGCGCGGATCGTTCAGGTCCGTCGCCCAGAACACCAGGTCGCCCGGCCGCAGCTGGTCGCGCGACGGGTGCGGCCCGGCGTACCACTGGTCGTTCGCCACCCGGGGCAGGGTGATGCCCACGCTGGCGAACGCGGCCACGGTCAGGCCCGAGCAGTCGAACCGGCCGTTCTGCCAGGCCAGCCCGTCCCCGCCCCACAGGTACGGCGTCCCCAGCTTGCTCTGCGCGAAGTAGATCGCCCCGGCCGACTGCCCGGACACCTCCACCGGCGCCGTGGGCGCGGTGAAGCTGCGGGCCATCGCCTGAATGTTCCTCACATACCCCTGGGTCTCCTTGTACGGCGGCACCCCGCTGTACTTGGTCACCGCGTACGGGCCGGCGTTGTAGGCGGCCAGCACGTTGGCCTGCCGGTCGCCCGGGACCTTGGCGACGTCCTTCGCGAGCGCGCAGTCGAAGGTCGCCGCCGAGGCGATCGCGTCCAGCGGGTCCCAGACGTCCTTCTTGCCGTCCCCATTGGCGTCCGTGCCGTATGCCGCCCAGGTGTCGGGCATGAACTGCGCCATTCCCTGGGCCCCGACGCCGGATTGGGCCTTCGGATCGAAACCGCTTTCCTGGTACAGCTGCGCCGCGAGCATCGGCGGGGAGATCTCCGGGCAGAGCGTTCCCCACTGCTGGATCGGGGCCTGGTAGGCCGCCGGGACCGTCCCCGGTGAGAGCGCCACGCGATTCGCGGACTGCTGCGGCGCCCCACTCGCCGCAAACGTCCCCACTGACACCAGACCGAGGAATCCGAACGTCACAACTCCCGCAGCGGCGGCGGCCGTACCGGCCTTCCGGAGTACCATCAGCACCATCCCGACGAATCGTCAGTCGAAGTGTTCCGGAAGGCGTTGCTCACCGCAATCATCAGAGATACAAAGAGTGAGCGCTATCCTTCGTACGGTGGACATCCTCGCGTACGTGGCCGAGTCCTCACGACCAATCCGCGAGAAGTAGCCAAGTCGACATCAGATCTGGCCAAGAATAGGTACCGACCCTTCGCGCGGGCGGGGTCAGGGCCCTTGAATTTGCCTGATCGGGCGGTGAGATGGAAATGAACCTGAGCAGCGTGCACACGAACGCGATCGGCCACCTGGCCGAGGACCCTCCAAAGAAGCCGAATATCGACACCATCATCGGCGGGATCGCCCCGGACTGGGGTCCGTTCGCGAGCCTCGGCTCGGAGGCCCGGGTGATGGTCGAGGTCGTCATGGCCGTCGCCATCCTCATCTGCCTCGGCATCGCCGTCTGGGGGGCGGCCAAACAGCGGATCGGTGCGACCGCGATGCGCGACAGCTTCGGCGCCGAGCAGGGCAAGGGGCTGATCGTCGCCGGCCTGACCGGCGTGTTCATCATTGGATCACTCGGCACTCTGTTCACCATTGTCTACGGCATGGCGGTCTGACGATCGGACAGCAGTAGGCCGGCGGGCCCGAGATCGGGTCCCCGTCCCGGACCGCCCCGAGCCCGCCCGCCAGCAGTCCACCCCCGTTCCCACCCTCCGTCCGCGCCCGCCCACGGGCGGAGGGCCCCCGGAGCCGCCCCGGCTCCCCGCACCAGGAGGGCCGCCGTGCCGTTGTCCGACGACCAGCCGCACACCCGTACGCGGCTGCCGGTCGGCGAACAGCCCTCCTCCCAGCCGACCCAGCGTCAGTCCCGCCCGCTCCGCACCCTGCTGACGGTCCTCGTCGTCGTCACCCTGCTCGTCGTGGCCATCTCCATCGCCAACCGCGGCAAGGCCGACCCCGGCAGCACCGGCTCCTCCGCCGACCGCGCCGCCCCGACCGCGCCGACCGGCGCCGGCCCCGCCCCCAGCGGCGACCAGCCCGTAGGCACCACCACCAACGGCATCGGGTCCGGCTACCCGCACACCGACCAGGGCGTCCAGTCCGCCGCCGCCAACTACGCGGTGGCGATCGGCTCCGCGGACATGTTCCGCACCGACAGCCGGCACACCATCGTCTCCACCATCGCGGACCCGGCCGCGGCCCCGGCGCTGCAGAGCCGGCTGGACCAGGGGTTCGGCGGCGACACCGCCTCCCGTTACGGCCTCGACGCCCAGGGCCGCGCCCCCAAGGGCCTCACCTTCGTCAGCCGTACCGTCCCGGTCGGTACCAGGTCGACCGGCTACAGCGACGCCGACACCAAGGTCGAGGTCTGGTGCACCGGCCTCACCGGCCTCGCCGGCGAACACTCCGTCCAGCCCGTGACGACGACCTGGTTCACCCTCACGCTCTCGCTCCACTGGACGGGCAGCGACTGGAAGCTCACCGACTTCACCAGCAAGCAGGGGCCCGCACCGATGCCGGGTGACCAGCAGGCCGCCACCGCCGACGAGATCACCGGCGCCGTCCAGCAGTTCGGGGGGTTCCGCTATGCCCGTTGACCAGACCTCGCACCGTTCCACCGCACGCCGAGCGGGCACACTGGCGGGCGCGCTCGTCGGCCTGCAGGTCGCGGCGCTGCTGGCGGCCCAGCGGGTGTTCGCCGAGCCGTCGCCGACGGCGACGCCGACCCCCACCGCGACGCCGAGCGCCAACTGCCCCGACCTGCCGATCTCCGGCAACGGCATCCTCTGCGTGGACAAACCCGGCATCGGCTCGCTCCCCGGCGGCGGCACCGTCGGGAGCATGACCGATCCGCTGGGGTCGTTGGCCAAGGGCTGTGCCCAGGCGGCGGCCTGGGTGGTGCGGAAGCTGTCGAGCGCGATCGACGGGACGACGCAGGTGGACTTCACCAACGTGTCGTTCCTGCAGCAGTACGCGGTGGTGTTCGCCGTGTCGACGGTGATCACGCTGGTGCTGTGGCTGCTGGCGGTGACGAAGCGGGCGGTGCGGGGGGCGCCGTTGACGACGGCGTTCACGGAGGCGATCGGCTTCCTGTGGCTGACCGTCGTGGCGTCCGCGTTCACGCCGCTGATCCTCTACACCGTGGTGAGCGTGACGGACGGGCTGACCAAGGCGATCGCGGTGGGGACGAAGTCCGACACCGGGACGTACCTGGGCGGGTTCGCCGACACCCTGGAGAAGGGGGACATGGGCGGCGGCCCGCTGATCCTGATCATCGTGTCGCTGGTGGCGGTGCTGGCGGCGGCGGTGCTCTGGATCGAGCTGCTGATCCGGGCGGCGATGCTCTACGTGGGCGCGCTGCTGGGTACGGCGGTGTACGCGGGGTTGGTGGACAAGCAGCTGTGGAAGCACGTGCGCCGGTGGGCGGGGGTGATGGTGGCGGTGGACCTGGCGAAGCCGATCATCGTGGTCATCCTGGGCCTGGCGGGCGCGGTGGCGACCGGCGCCGGGGCCACCGACGACTTCGCGCGGGTGCTGTCCGGTCTGGCGATCCTGTTCCTGTCGATCTTCGCGAGCGCCGCCGTGTACCGCTTCGTGCCGGGCTTCGGCGACGAGCTGCTGAACATGCGCAGCGCCCGGGCGAGCGCGGTGTCGGCCGGTTCGGCGATGATCAACGGCACCGCGAACCTGATGAAGCAGGGCATCACCACCCACGGCGACCGCGGGCCGGTCGGTGCGAGTGGTGGCGGCGGGGGCGCGGGCGGCGGCTCCGTCGCGCCCGGCATCGCCGCGCACGCCGGCCGGACGCCGGCCCCACCGCCGCAGGCCGGGCCTCCGCAGGGCTCGGTTCCGATCCGCGACAGCAACTCAGCGAAGGGAGGGTGACGGGTAAGTGAGCAGCGAACCGCTCGGCCAGTACGGCGCCCAGTACGCCCAGCCGTACGTGCACCAGCGCCGCACCTACCTGATCGGCAAGGCCCGCCCGAACGCGCCGATCGGCCGGAACCGGGAGTCCGGCGAGATCATGCTGATCATCTTCGGGGCGTTCCTCGGCATGCTCTGGGGCCTGCTGATGCCGATCCTGCCGTTGCGGATCGGCGGTCTGATCGGCCTGCCCCTGGTGGCCATCGCGGCGGTGTACGTGCCGTACCGCAAGCGGACGTTCTACAAGTGGGCGGAGATCAACCGCACCTACCGCCGGACGGTCCGCAACGGCCGCTCGGTGTGGCGCTCGGACGTGATGGACGCCGGCACCCGGATGGACGGCCGGGAGGTGGAGGTCGGTCCGCCGCCCGGGGTGGGGCGGCTGCGCTGGCTGACCGCGCCGTTCGGGCCGGACGAGGTCGGGGTGCTGATGCACCTGGAGCGGCGGACGGTGACGGCCGCGATCGAGATCGAGGGCCCGGGCGTCGGCCTGCG
Organism: Kitasatospora sp. NPDC087861; assembly: GCF_044742585.1. NCBI lineage: Bacteria > Bacillati > Actinomycetota > Actinomycetes > Kitasatosporales > Streptomycetaceae > Kitasatospora > Kitasatospora sp. NPDC087861. The sequence goes on along the minus strand of NZ_JBIUUS010000036.1, from coordinate 52,353 downwards.
CGACTCGGAGGACCAGGAGGCGCTGGTCGACCGGTTCGGCACCCTGCTGAAGCACGTCGCCAACGGGGACGGCTTCGTGACCCGGCTGCAGATCCTGGCCCGGACGCTGCCGGCCGACCCGGACGCGCACGCGAAGGACGTCGAGCGGCGCGGTGACCACGACGCGCCGCGCTGGCTGCAGGAGTCGTACGACCAGCTGCAGTCGATGGTGTCGACCTCCTCGGAGCAGCACCGGGCGTACCTGGTGGCCTGCATGCACTACACCCGCGACCTCGCGGCCGAGGCGCACGCGATGGGCCGTACGGCGACCGGTCGGCGGGCCCGGGACGACGAGGGGCTGGCGGCCGTGATGGCGCGCGAGCTGACCGACATCTGCGCCCGGCTGGCGGAGGCGGACATCCGGGTGCGCCAGCCGCTGGGCCAGGCCCGGCTGTCCTCGCTGCTGCACTCGATGTACGACCCGGACCACCCGATCGACCACATCCAGGCGATGTCCCGGCGCAACGCCTGGCCGGCCGAGCTGGACGCGACCCACCCGCAGTACCTGCAGGCGAAGACCCGCGAGTCGGCGACCCGGGAGCCGTGGTGCCACGCCACCGCCTGGGTCAAGGAGTGGCCGCTGACCCCGGTGGGGGTCAACTTCCTGGCGCCGCTGCTGGTGCACACCCCGGACGTGATCCGGACGGTCGCGGTGACGATGGACCTGGAGCCCACCGACGTCGCGATCGAGCGGATGCTGACGGAGAAGACCAACGACGAGGCGGAGGCCAGCCGCGCGGCCAAGATGAACCGGACGGTCGACCCGCGCGACCTGGCGCACACCGGCCGGGTGGACCAGCGCGGCGACGACCTGGCCTCCGGCGCGGCCGGCGTGAACCTGGTCGGCTACATCACGGTGTCCTCGCGCAACCCCGACGCGCTGGCCCGGGACAAGCGGACCATCCGGGCCTCGGCCGGCAAGAGCTACCTCAAGCTGGAGTGGTGCGACCGCGAGCACCACCGGGCCTTCGTCAACACCCTGCCGTTCGCCACCGGCATCCGCCGCTGACGTCCGGACCGTCAGCCCTCACCACCGCCCGCCGACCAGACCAGGAGGCCGCACATGGCGCTCGGCAACCTCACCGAGGCGTTCACCAGCCTGATGTTCGGCAAGGTGGAGACCACCCGGCTGCCGGTGCGCACGTCCACCGGCCAGGCGCAGGCGGTCTACCTGCCCACCGCCGCGCCGGGGTTGGGCGACTCGGGCGTGATCATCGGCCGTGAGGTGTACAGCGGCAAGGGGTACGTCTACGACCCCTTCCAGCTGTACGGGCAGCAGCTGCCGGCCCCGCACTGGCTGGTGCTCGGGGAGTCCGGCAACGGCAAGTCGGCGCTGGAGAAGACTTACGTGCTGCGGCAGTTGAGGTTCCGCGACCGCCAGGTCGTGGTGCTCGACGCGCAGGGCGAGGACGGCGTCGGCGAGTGGAACCTGATCGCCAACGCGCTGGGGATAAAGCCGGTCCGGCTCGACCCGATGGCGGCCCGGGACGGTGGGGTGAAGCTCAACCCGCTGGACCCGGCGATCACCCAGACCGGCCAGCTGTCGCTGCTGCGCACCATCGTCGAGGTGGCGATGGGACGCGGTCTGGAGGAGCGGGCCGGGTTCGCGCTGAAGGCCGCGCACGCGCACGTGGTGGGCACGGTGACGGACCGCCAGCCGGTGCTCGACGACATCATCGACACCCTGCGCAACCCCGACCTGTCCTCGGTGGAGTCGCTGGGCGTGGCGGTGGACGAGGTGCAGTCCTGGGGCCTGGACGTGGCGCTGGTGCTGGACCGCCTGGTCGACGGCGACCTGCGCGGCATGTTCGACGGGTCGACCACCGACGGCATCGACCTGGACGCGCCGCTGATCGTCTTCGACCTCTCGCACATCGACCGCAACTCGATCGCGATGCCGATCCTGATGGCGATCGTCGGCGTGTGGCTGGAGCACACCTGGATCCGGCCGGACCGGAAGAAGCGCATCTTCCTGGTCGAGGAGGCCTGGCACATCATCAACAGCCCCTTCGTGGCCCAGCTGTTCCAGCGGCTGCTGAAGTTCGGCCGTCGGCTCGGGCTCTCCTTCGTCGCGGTGGTGCACCACCTGTCGGACGTGGTGGACGGCGCGGCGGCCAAGGAGGCGTCGGCGATCCTGAAGATGGCCTCCACCCGGACGATCTACATGCAGAAGGCCGAGGAGGCGCGGGCCACCGGCCGGGTGCTGGGCCTGCCGCGCTGGGCGGTGGAGATCATTCCCACCCTCTCGCCGGGTATCGCGGTCTGGGACGTCAACGGCAACGTGCAGGTGGTCAAGCACATCATCACCGAGGCCGAGCGGCCGCTGGTGTACACCGACCGCGCGATGACCGAGGACGCGGTGGCCGAACGGGACCGGGCCGAGCGGCAGTTGGCGGCCGAGCCGGGGGTCTGAGCGGCCGGGTCGTGGGTTCGAGCGGCCGGGTCGGGCGGATGGGCGGGCGGCCGTTCCGGCGGTGCGGGCGTGCGCGCCGGAACCGTCGCGGCTCCCGTCGGACGGCGATGGTTCGTCAGCAGGTAATCCTCTCGTTACGTTCAACGTCCTGACAGCTACGCGCGTTGACCTTAGGCTTCACAGGCGCAACACATCGCCCAGACGCCCGGTCCAGTTCACAGCGGGCGCTCCTCCAAGGTGCAGGGGACCCTCATGCTCTCCGTCAGATCCCGACGCGCGGCGCTCGCCGTCGTCGCCGCCGCAGGTCTGTTCGGCACGGTGGCCGTGCCGACGGCCGCGCAGGCCGCCGACGCCAACGCCAAGCGTCACAAGACCGTCAACCTCCAATTGCTGGCGATCAACGACTTCCACGGCAACCTGGAGCCCCCGGCCGGTTCGTCCGGCACCGTCAAGGAGATCGACCCGGCCACCGGCAAGGAGGTCTCGACCCCGGCCGGCGGCATCGAGTACCTGGCCACCGAGCTGCGCAAGGCCCGGATCCCGGCCGATGACTCGATCACCGTCGCGGCCGGCGACATCATCGGCGCCAGCCCGCTCACCTCGGCGCTCTTCCACGACGAGCCGACCATCGAGGCGATGGACAAGCTCGGCCTGGACGTCACCTCGGTGGGCAACCACGAGTTCGACGAGGGCGCGCAGGAACTGCTGCGCATGCAGGACGGCGGCTGCCACCCGGTCGACGGCTGCTACGAGCCCGGCCGGACGTTCAAGGGCGCCAACTTCAACTACCTGTCGGCCAACGTCACCGACGAGAAGACCGGCAAGCCGCTGCTGGCCCCGTACTGGGTGACCAAGTCGCAGGGCGTGAAGGTCGGCTTCATCGGCGTCACCCTGGAGGGCACGCCGAACATCGTGACCGCCGAGGGCGTCAAGGGCCTGAAGTTCGCCAACGAGGTCACCACGATCAACAAGTACGCCGCCGAGCTCAAGGCCAAGGGCGTCAACTCGATCGTCGCGCTGATCCACGAGGGCGGCTACCCGGCCAGCGGCGTCTACAACTACGACTGCGGCCCGGCGGGCCAGGGCATATCCGGCCCGATCGTCGACATCTCCAAGAAGCTCGACCCGTCGATCGGCGCCATCGTCACCGGCCACACCCACAACGCGTACGCCTGCAGCATCCCCGACCCCAACGGCGTCCCGCGCTCGGTGACCAGCGCCGCCTCCTTCGGCCGGCTCTACACCGAGATCGACCTGAAGCTGGACAAGACCACCGGCGAGATCGTCCGCCCGTCGGTCAAGGCCGAGAACCACGTGGTGCGTCGCACCGTCGAGAAGGCGCCCGACATGACGGCGCTGATCGACCACTACTCCAAGCTGGCCGCCCCGATCGCCAACCGTCCGATCGGCTACATCGGCGCGGACATCAACGGCCGTGGCAGCAGCGACCTGGAGAAGCCGCTCGGCGACCTGATCGCCGACGCCCAGCAGGAGGGGCTCGCCGCGGCCGACAAGGGCGGGGCGCAGGTCGCCTTCATGAACCCCGGCGGTATCCGCTCCGACCTGGTCTACAAGGCCTCCGCCGGTGAGGGCGACGGCGTGGTGACCTACGGCGAGGCGTTCACCGTCCAGCCGTTCACCAACATGATGCAGGTCAAGACGCTGACCGGCGCCCAGCTGATCCAGCTGCTCCAGCAGCAGGTCAGCGGCTCCAACGAGGCCGCGCCGAAGATCCTCCAGCCGTCCTCGAACCTCCACTACACCCTGGACATGCGCAAGACCGGCGCGGACCGGCTGATCGCCGACTCGGTCCGGCTGAACGGCGCCCCGGTCGACCCGGCGGCCAAGTACCGGGTCGCGGCCAACGAGTTCCTGGCCGGCGGCGGCGACGGCTTCCCGGCCTTCGCGGCCGGCACCGACAAGCTCGTCGGCGCCTCCGACCTGGACGTCTTCACCGCCTACCTGGGCGCCCACAGCTCGGCGGCCTCGCCGCTGAAGGCCCCGGCGCAGGACCGGATCAAGGTCATCGGCCCGGGCAGCGACATCGACTGACCGTGAGCCGGCACAGGACGGGCGGGGCGCTGTCGGGGCGCCCCGCCCGTCCTGCGTCATTCGGGGGCTGGGCCGCCGGGCAACCGGACGGTCGCCAGCGTGCCCGGACCGCCGTCCCCGGCCGGGCCCAGCGACACCTCGCCGCCCGCCTCCCGGACGCTCTGCGCGACGATCGACAGGCCGAGCCCGGAGCCGGGCAGCTGCCGCGAGGACGGCGAACGCCAGAACCGGTCGAACACGTACTGCAGTTCGTCCGGCGGAATGCCGGGGCCGTGGTCGCGGACGGTCAGCATCCCCTGCTGGAGGCGGACGTCGATGGTGCCGCCGGGTGGGCTGTACTTGACCGCGTTGTCCAACAGGTTGATCACCGCCCGTTCGAGCGCGGCGGCGTCGCCCTGCACGAACCAGGGCTCGGTCGCGGTCTCGAAGACCAGCCCGGGGCCGCGCAGCTTCGCCCGCTCGACCGCCCGCCCGGCGATCTCGTGCAGCGCCACCACGGAGAGGTTGCGGACCGGCTTGGGGGAGTCCGGGCGGGACAGCTGGAGCAGGTCGCCGATCAGGACGGTGAGCTCCTGCATCTGGGCCTTCATGTTGCCCAGCAGCTTGGTCTTGGTCGCGGCGGGCAGCGGGCGGCCGGTCTCGTTGCTGCGGATCAGCAGGTCGACGTTGGTGCGCAGGGAGGTCAGCGGGGTGCGGAGCTCGTGGCCGGCGTCGGCGATCAGCCGGGTCTGCCGCTCGCGGGAGTTGGCGAGGGCGGTGCTCATGGAGTTGAAGGAGGTGGAGAGGCGGGCGATCTCGTCGTCCCCGTGGACGGGGATGGTGGTGCCGACCTCCTCGGTGCGGGCGATGTGCTCGACGGCTTCGGTGAGCTGGTCGACGGGCTTGAGCGCGGACCGGGCGACCAGGCGGCCGGCGATGGCGGCGAGGGCGATGCCGCCGAGGGCGACGGCGCCGAGGAGGATGGCGAGTTGTCGGAGGGACTCCTCGGCGGCCTGGGTGGAGGTGGCGACCAGCACCAGCGCGGTCGGGTAACCGAGGACCTCCGAGCGGGCACTGGTCACCAGGACCATGGCGGGCTTGCCGTTGGTGTAACGGCCGTCCCGGATGATCGACTGACCGGGCTTGAGGTTCAGGGCCTTGCTGTCGTCCGTCTGGACCAGGATCGCCTTGTTGGAGCTCATGGGCAGGCAGACCAGGGGAGGACCGGACGGGCTGAGCAGGACGTACTGGGTGTCGCGGGGGACCGAGGCCCCGACCGGGGGCTGCCGGGAGTTGTTCTGGAGGTTCTTGAGGGCGGACTGCGGGGTCGCGGCGCAGTCGTTGGGGCTGATCGGGGGGAGTTGGACCCGGATGCTCTGGAGGTCGCTGCGGACCAGCCCGTACATCCGCTGTTCCACGATGAACCAGCAGGCCAGCGCGGACAGGGCGATGGCCACCGCCACCGCCGCCGAGGTCAGGAAGATGAGGCGGCTGCGGAGGGAGCGGGAGCGGAACCACTGGGTGAGGCGCCGGCGGCGGGGGATGAGCGGGGGTGCCAGCGGCGGGGGTGGGATGGGGGCGTCGGAGGTCACGTGGTGGCGCCGGCGGCCGGGCGCAGGGCGTAGCCGACGCCGCGTACGGTTTGGATCAGGCGGGGCATGCCGCCCTGCTCGGTCTTGCGGCGCAGGTACATCACGTAGACGTCCAGGGAGTTGGAGGAGGGCTCGAAGTCGAAGCCCCAGACGGCCTTGAGGATCTGCTCGCGGGTGAGGACCTGGCGGGGGTGGGAGAGGAACATCTCCAGCAGCATGAACTCGGTGCGGGTGAGTTCGACGGGCTTGCCGGCGCGGGTGACCTCGCGGGTGGCGGTGTTCATCCGCAGGTCGGCGAAGGCCAGCACCTCGCTCTCGTCCTCGGCGGCGGCGCGGGCGGCGGCCTCGGTGGCGAGGGCGTTGCGGCGCAGCAGGGCGCGGACGCGGGCGAGCAGTTCGTCGAGCTCGAAGGGCTTGGCGAGGTAGTCGTCGGCGCCGACGTCGAGGCCGGTGACGCGGTCGCCGACGGCGTCGCGGGCGGTGAGCATCAGGACCGGGACGGTGTCGCCGCGCGAGCGCATCCGGCGGACGGCGGTGAGGCCGTCCATCCGGGGCATCATGATGTCCAGCAGGACGAGGTCGGGCCGGTCGCGTTCGACGGATTCCAGGGCCTCGTAGCCGTCGGTGGCGGTGGCGACCTCGTAGCCCTCGAAGGCGAGGCTGCTCTCCAGGGCGTCCCGGAGGGCGGGTTCGTCGTCGACCACGAGCAGCCGGGCGGACAGGTGGCCGGGCTCGGCGGGGGTGCGGTCGTCGGCGGACGGGGTCATGGGCGGCTGCCCTTTCTCGTCGGGTGGAGGGCCTACTGGGAGTAATTGTCCGTCTTACAGGTTCTGGCCGGCCTGCAGTTTCGGCAGAACCTGCTTGATGTCGTTGATCGGGATGGCGAAGCCGAGGCCCACGCTGCCGGCACTGCCGCCGCCGGCGGTGGAGCTGGTGCCGCTGGGGGCGTACATCGCCGAGTTGATGCCGATGACCTGGCCGTTGGCGTTGATGAGCGGGCCGCCGGAGTTGCCGGGGTTGAGGGCGGCGTCGGTCTGGAAGGCCTTGTAGGTGGTGGTGCTGCCGCTGTTCTGCTGCGGGAGGCTGCCGCGCAGGCCGGGCAGGTTGGGGAAGCCGAAGCCGCCGTTGTTGCTGGTGCTGCCCTCGTCGAGCTGGACGGTGACGTCGCGGTTCTCGGCGCTGATGATGCCGGAGGTGACGGTGCCGGTGAGTCCGTCGGGGTTGCCGATGGCGACGACCGGGTCGCCGACGGCCACGGTGGAGGAGTCGCCGAGGGTGGCGGGGGTGAGGTTCTTGGCACCGCTCGCGGTGATCACGGCGACGTCGAGGGACTTGTCGGTGCCGGTGACGGTGGCCGGGGCGGTGGAGCCGTCCTTGAAGGTGACGGTGATCTGGCCGCCGTCGGCCGCGGTGTCGATGACGTGGTAGTTGGTCAGGATCCGCCCGCTGGTGTCGAGGACGACGCCGGTGCCGGTGGCGGTGCCCTTGCCGTTCTTGACGGTGATCTGCACGACACTCGGCGAGACGGCGGCGGCGATGGCGGTCACGTCGGCGCCGCCGTCGGAGCGGGCGGAGACGGGGCTGGCGATGGTGCTGGTGCGGGTGCCGGAGGAGTGCTGCTCGGCGGCGACGAACCCGCCGGTGACACCGCCGAGGACAGCGGCGACCGCGGCGACGGCGGTGACCAGGGCCAGCCGTCCGCGCAGCAGGCCGCGCCGGGCGCGGTTGCCGTGGCCGCCGTGGCCGCCGGGCTGGCCGGCGGTGGGCGGTGCGGGGGGCATGGACGGCGGGGGCGGGGCGTCGAAGCCGCCGTCGGAGTGGTCCTCGCGGTACCCGTAGGCGGTCGTGGCGGCGCTGCTGCCGAGGACGGTGCCCTCGACCACGCGGGGCTCGTACGGACCGTACTGCTCGTCGTGGTGCTGCTGCTGTTCGCTCATGCCGACTAACGTCCGCCCGGGGCATGAGGATCGGATGAGAACCGGCTCAGAAGGGTCCGAGAAGCCCGTTGGGTTCTCATAAAGCCTGGTCAGGCGGTGTGCGGCGGCCGGTTTGGCGGAGGCTGCTACTCCGCTTCCCCGGACGGGGCCGGGGCGGCGCCGTCGCAGCCGCAGGAGCGGCGGATGACGAGGCGGGACGGGAACTTGCGGACCCGCTCGGTGTCCGATCCGGGCACCATCAGCGAGTCGTCGAGCACCAGGTCCACGGCGGCCCGGGCCATCGCGTCGCGGTCGGAGGCGACGGTGGTCAGCGGCGGGTCGGCGAGCGCGGCCTCGGGCACGTCGTCGAAGCCGGCCACGGCGAGGTCCTCCGGGACCTTCAGGCCGACCTCGCGGGCGGCCCGCAGCACGCCGATCGCCTGGTCGTCGGTGGAGCAGAAGATCGCCGACGGCCGGTCCGGCGAGCGCAGCAGGTCGAGCGCGACGTCGTACGCGCCGTAGCGGTGGAAGGGCGCGTCGATCAGGTGGGGCTCGGTGGGCAGGCCGTGCGCGTCCATGGCGCGCTGCCAGCCCTCGACGTGGTCGATGACCGGGTCACCGGGGGCGGGGGACTCGACCGGGCCGCCGAAGCAGGCCACGTACGGGTGCCCGTGCACCTCCAGCAGGTGCCGGACGACGGCCTCGGCGCCGCCCACGTCGTCGGTGACCACCGCGACGTCGTCTATGGCCTCGGGGCGGCGGTGCAGCAGGACGACCTTCGCGCCCTCCATCGCGGCGAACTCCTCGGCGGCGCGCTGCGAGGGGCCCTGGCTGACCAGGATCAGGCCGGAGACGCGCATGCCGAGGAAGGCCCGGACGTAGTGCACCTCGCGGTCGTCCACGTAGTCGGAGTTGCCGATCAGTACGAGCTTGCCGCGATCGGAGGCGGCCCGTTCCACGGCGTGCGCCATCTCGGCGAAGAAGGGCTGGCGGGCGTCCGGGACGACCATGCCGATCAGGTTGGTCCGGCGCGAGGCCATGGCCTGGGCGACGCTGTTCGGCCGGTAGCCGAGCTGCTCGATCGCGGCGAGGACCTTCTCCCGGGTCGCGGGCGCGACCGGGCGCGGCCCGTTGTTGATGACGTAGCTGACGACCGCGGTCGAGGTACCAGCCAGCCGGGCTACATCGTCGCGCGTCACTTTGGCCACGGGGGGAGTCTACGCGTGTGGCGTCCGCGTCGGCAGTGGGTCCTGGGGGCTGCCGGCGGGTGCACTGCGGGTGCCGAGGGGGCGAACCGGACAAGCCGGGCGGGGCCGACCCCGCCCGGCCTCCGTCAGGCCTCCAACGGTGCCGAGGGGCGCTGGGCGAGCTCCGGGCGCTCGCCCTTCTCGGGCTTCTCCGGGACGACGAAGCGGTAGCCGACGTTGCGCACGGTGCCGATCAGCTGCTCGTGCTCGACGCCGAGCTTGGCGCGCAGCCGTCGGACGTGCACGTCGACCGTCCGGGTGCCGCCGAAGTAGTCGTAGCCCCAGACCTCCTGCAGCAGCTGCGCCCGGGTGAAGACCCGGCCGGGGTGCTGGGCGAGGTACTTGATCAGCTCGAACTCCTTGAAGGTGAGGTCGAGCGCCCGGCCCTTGAGCTTGGCGGAGTAGGTGGCCTCGTCGACCGAGAGGTCGCCGTTGCGGATCTCCATCGGGCTGTCGTCGGTGGCGACCTGGAGCCGCCCGAGTGCGAGCCGCAGCCGGGCCTCGACCTCGGCCGGGCCGGCGGTGTCCAGCAGGACGTCGTCGATGCCCCACTCGGCGGTGACGGCGGCGAGGCCGCCCTCGGTGACGACCAGGATCAGCGGGCAGCCGATGCCGGTGGAGCGCAGCAGCTGGCAGAGGCTGCGGATCTGCGGCAGGTCGCGGCGGCCGTCGACCAGGATGACGTCCGCGCTGGGGGTGTCCACCAGGGCGGATCCCTCGGCGGGAGCCACCCGGACGTTGTGCAGCAGCAGGCCGAGGGCCGGCAGCACCTCCGCGGAGGGTTGCAGCGCGTTGGTGAGGAGGAGGAGAGAACTCATACCCGGTAGTCCCCTTTCCGGGTCGTCGCGGTCGCGTTACGGCTGCCGCCACAGCCGGATGGCGCACGTGCTGAGGTGAGGGGGAGGACGGCGGGCGCCTGAGGAGTACCGGAGGATCGGCCGGCGCGCAGGACGCGGCGGCGCACGCGCCGAGGGTCCCGCAACCCCTGGCGCACCGTTTCTGCCCTGCTCATCCCGCGAACCCTCCGGTCTGGTCCGGCCCCGGGCGGCGGCCCGGTCGCCGGGTGGCGACACCCCGGCCGGCCGCGGCACGTCGTTGTGCCGCGTGAGGCGGGGAGCGGTTCCCACGACGCGCCGGGGGTGGGCCGACGAATCGCAAGAACATCCGTACTGGCGTCCTGAAAGCACAAAAGGACCCGGGGGCGACTCTGCCCGGATCCCTCTTGGACGTTGAGGATAGCCGAACGGCCTGCGCACCGGGAGGGCTCGAATCCGGCGGTTCGCCCAATCCGGGCGTGCGCCGGGTGAGCCTGGACACAGCTTCGAGCGGTCCTCCGGGCGCCCTGGGCCAGGGCGATTGCCGGTCGTGGCGGCGGACACGCCATCATGGGACGCACATCGGCGGCGCCGTGCGAGTCCATCTTTCGGGTGGTCTGGCGGGCACTCCGGTGGCGAGCCGGACCGGGGTACCGGGGCCGGGCGAGGACGACGAGAAGGGGTGGCCCGATGGGTGCGACCACGGAGCCCGCGAGCGGCGCCCGGGTGCGCGGGACGATCCGCTACTGGGCGGCCGCGAAGTCCGAGGCCGGGCTGGCCGAGGAGCCGTACGAGGCGGTGACCCTGGCGGAGGCGCTCGCGGCGGCCAAGCGGCGGCACGCGGACCGGCCGAAGCTCGTCCAGTTGTTCGGGCACTGCTCCTACCTGGTCGACGGCGCCCAGGTCGGCGGCCGGGACCACGCGACCGTCGCCCTCACCGAGGGCGGAACGGTCGAGGTACTGCCGCCGTTCGCGGGAGGCTGAGCGGCGTGACGGACATGAACAACGCGAACCAGGGCGGCTACGGCGAATGGCCGCAACAGCCCCAGCAGCAGTATCCGCAGCAGGGGCAGCACGCGCAGCCGCAGCAGCGGTACCCGCAGCCGCAACAGGGGCAGTACCCGCAGCACCCGCAGGCTCAGCAGGGGCAGTACCCGCAGCAGGGGCAGCAGCCGCCGTACGGCTACCCCGGCCACGGGCAGCCGCCGATGGAGGACGCCGCGACGACGCTGCTGCCGCCCGTGCCGGCGATGGACGACGCGGCCACCACGCTGCTGCCGCCCGTGCCGGCGATGGACGACGCGGCCACCACCCTGCTGCCGCCGGTCCCTCCGATGGAGGACGCGGCCGCGACCACGCTGCTGCCGCCGGTGGTCGTGTCCGGCACGATGCCGGTCGCCCCACCGGCCCGGACGCCCGCCCAGCCGCCGGCCGGGCACGCCGCCCCCGCCGCTCCTGCACCGGCCCCGGCGCCGTACGCGGGGACCCCAGCCTTCGACCCGCCGACCATGACGCTCAAGCGCCCGGTCGCCCCGGCGGGTACCCCGGCCGCGCCGCCGTACGGGGCCGTCCCGGCGCAGCCCGCGCCGGTGGCACCGCCCGCCGGCCCGCGCGGCCGGACCGGCTCGCCGATCATCGACCCGGGCCTGCAGCCCGCGCTGATCACCGCCGGCGTGGCCGCGCTGCTGGCCGGCGGCGCCGCGCTCGGGCAGGTGGCGCTGGCACTGGTGGTGGCGCTGCTCCAGGTGCTGACGGCGGCCGGCTGGTTCCGGCTGAACGGGATGTGGCCGGCCCGCCAGGGCATCGCGCTCGCCGCGCTGGCCGGGCTCACCGCGGACGCGGCGGTGCTGCTGGCGGACTCCGACGGCAGTGTGGCGGCGGTGGTCGGCACGCTGGGCGGGTTCTTCCTGCTGGTCCTGGTGCTGCAGACGTTCCGCCCCTCGGACCCGAAGGAGCGGTTCTACGCGTTGACGGTGCTCGGCTCGGCCACGGTGGTGACGGTGCTGTGCACCACGCTGCTGGTGGCCGACTGGGTGCCGGCCGGGGTGGGCGCGGTCGCGCTGGCCACCGTGCTGGCCGCGGCGCCGCTGCCCGGCCCGAAGCGGCTGGGCCCGGTGCTGGGCCTGCTGGCGGCGGTGCTGCTGGGTCTGCTGGTGGGTGCGCCGCTGGCGCTGGGCGCGCTGGCGGGGCTGGGGGCGCTGGTCGGCCGCCGGGTCGCGGCGTACGACTTCCCGTCCCGGTTCGTGCACATGACGGCGGGCGTGGCGCTGCCGCTGGCGGTGGCCGCGCCGCTGATCTGGCTCGCCACCGACCTGCTGGCCGGCTGACCCCGGCCGTCGACCGTGACGTCCCGCCTCGGAACCATGCTCCGGGGCGGGACGTCGTACGGTCGTGCGGGAGCGGCCTCGGCCGGGCGGCCTCCACGGGACCCCGGACGACGGCCGCGAACGACCACGACGAACGACGACCACGAACGACGACCACGAACGACGACTACGACGAACAGCGACACCGAACGACGACAGCGACCGGCGACGGCGGGGGAGAGCGATGCGCGGATGGCTGAAGGCGACGATCGGCCTGGTGGTGGTGTCCGGCCTGCTGGTCGGCGCCGACCGGATCGCGGTCGGCGTGGCCGAGGACCAGGCCGCCGACCGGATGGTGAGCAGCGGCCGGATGAGCCAGCGGCCGGACGTCTCGATCGAGGGCTTCCCGTTCCTCACCCAGGCGCTGTCGATGAAGCTGGACGACGTCCGGATCTCCTCCGACGGCCTGACCGTCGGTGACGGCGGTCACCAGGTGGCGCTGCACTCGTTCAAGGCCAAGCTCTCCGGCGTCACCGTGAGCGACAGCTTGAAGAGCGCCACGGTGGACGACGGCACCGGCAGCGGCCTGATCTCGTACGCGGACCTCGCGCAGCTGCTGCCACCGGCCTCCCAGCTGATGTCGGGGGCGGGCAAGCTGCCGGTGGGCGGCAACTCCCGGCTGACCCTGTCGTACGCCGGGCCGGGCAAGATCAAGGCCGCGCTGGGGCCGGTCGCGGTCGGTGAGGGCTCGGTGCACAACAACGGGAACACCGTGACCGCGGACGGCTTCCAGCTCAGCGGGCTGGCCGGCGTGGTCGCCGGGATCACCAACCAGAGGCTGGAGCCGATGAGCTTCACGCTCGACTCGCTCCCGGCCGGGCTGAAGCTGGCCGACAAGGACGGGGCGACGCCGCTGCCGGAGGGCCTGCAGCTGACCTTCGAGGGCAAGGGCGTCAAGCTGCTGGGCTGATGGCCGCCCCGTCACTCCCGTCCTGTTCCGCTCCGCGAGACGCGCCGTCCAGCGCGGGTCGCGGAGCGGTTTCGTTTCCCCCGGTTGTGTGCCGCCCGGGGCCGCCCGGGGCCGCCGGACCGGCCCCGGCCTGTCGCCCGGTCGGCCGTGAAAAGCTCAAATCTCGGCATTCGGGCCATTTGGTCTCAATATTCGGTACGCTGATGACAGCGGGGCTTCGGTGTCCCTAGCATCGTCGACATGAAGCGACAGACGGATCTCACGAAGCGGCGGGCGGTCGACCTGTGCCGCGTGGCCGCCTGTCTGTGTCGAATGCGCTGACTCGGCGTCTTGGCTGGGCAGTTGACGCCCGCCCGCCGATCCTCCCGGTGACCATGCCAGGCCCTCTCGGCCGGCCGTCGTCGCCGCACCCCGCAGTCTCCTGGCCGGCAGGCCCGGGCCGCCGTCCCGTCCCAGTATTCGGACAGGAATTCGGACGGCAGTCGTCCGGGCGCCGCGCAGCACCTCCTGAGCAGAACCTTCCGCAAACCGCCCTCGGATGGAGAACACCACCATGAGCCGCAGCGACGTCCTGGTCGACGCCGACTGGGTCCAGGCCCGCCTGGACGACCCGAAGGTCGTCATCGTCGAGGTCGACGAGGACACCTCCGCGTACGACAAGAACCACATCCGCAACGCCGTCCGGATCGACTGGAAGAAGGACCTCCAGGACCCGGTCCGCCGCGACTTCATCGACCAGGCCGGCTTCGAGGCGCTGCTCAGCGCCAAGGGCATCGCCAACGACGACACCGTCGTGCTCTACGGCGGCAACAACAACTGGTTCGCCTCGTACGCCTACTGGTACTTCAAGCTGTACGGCCACGGCGACGTCCGCCTGCTGGACGGCGGCCGCAAGAAGTGGGAGCTGGACTCGCGCGACCTGGTCTCCGAGGTGCTGGCCCGCGAGGCCACCGCGTACCGGGCGCAGGCCGCCGACTCCTCGATCCGTGCCTTCCGCGACGACGTGATCGCGGCCATCGGCAGCCTCAACCTGGTCGACGTCCGCTCGCCCGACGAGTTCTCCGGCAAGCTGCTCGCCCCGGCCCACCTCCCGCAGGAGCAGTCGCAGCGCCCCGGCCACGTGCCGAGCGCCCGCAACATCCCGTGGGCCAAGAACGCCAACGACGACGGCACCTTCAAGAGCGACGACGAGCTCAAGGCCCTGTACGAGGCCGAGGGCATCGACCTGGCGAAGGACACCATCGCCTACTGCCGCATCGGCGAGCGCTCCGCGCTCACCTGGTTCGTCCTGCACGAGCTGCTCGGCCAGGAGAACGTCAAGAACTACGACGGTTCGTGGACCGAGTACGGCAGCCTGGTCGGCGTGCCGATCGAGCTCGGCAACTGAGCCCGCGGCTCGACCGTCGTCAGAAGGGAAGACAAGACATGTGCGGTGCGAAGGCCGGCGGCCCGGACCTGGCAGGAGTTGACGTGGCGAACGAGACGATCATCCAGGGTTCGGTGACCCGCGACGGTGAGCCGGTCAACGGCTACGTGCGGTTGCTCGACGAGGGCGGCGAGTTCACGGCCGAGGTGCCCACCTCGGCGACCGGCCAGTTCCGGTTCTTCGCCCGCCCGGGCAAGTGGACCCTGCGCGCGCTGGTGCCGGGCCAGACCGTGGACCGTCAGGTGGTGGCCTCCCAGGGCACCGCCGTCGAGGTCGCGATCGCGGTCTGATCCGCGTCTGATCCGCGGACGAACCTCACCGAGGGCCCTGCCATGGCGGGGCCCTCGGTCGTACCGTGGAGTGGTGCAGGCAAGGCGGCGGCGTCGCTTCTACTTCGCCATGATGGGCGTGTGTCTGGGCCTGTTCGTGCTGGCCTGGGGCGTGGTGAGGTTCTTCTCCGTGCCCGCCGCGATCGGCATGTGCGTGGTCGCGATGGTGATCCCGCCGGCCGCCGCGGTGTTCGCCAACAAGCGGGACCCGGACGACGACTGGTGGAACGACCCGCGCTGGGACGACCCGAAGTGGGACGATCCCGGCCACGACCGGGACCGCCCCGACCACGAGGAACGTCAGTAGGGGAGCGCCAGGGGACGAGGGCCGGTGGACGGGCTAGTAGACGAGGGCCTGGACGCCGTCGGCCATGATCTCGCTGACGAAGACCTGCGCGCCCGCGATCCGGACGCCCTCGACGGTGTCCTTCTGCACGATCCCCCGCCGCGCCGCGCACTGGGTGCACAGCGTCACCGCGCCGCTGGCGAGGATCGCCTCCAGCAGGTCCGGCAGCGGCGCGGCGTGCGGCAGCTCGAACTCCGCCGCCCGCCCCGGCAGGGCGAACCAGGAGGACTCCCCGGTCAGCCAGAGCGAGACCTCGATCCCGCTGGCGACGGCCACCGCCGCGACCGTGAACGCCTGCGCACACCGTTCCGGCGCGTCGGCCCCGGCGGTGACCTTGATGACGAGTTTCTTCGACATGGCGCCACCTTAGAGCGCCCGCGGCCCCCGCTCGCCGTCATCCCGGGATCCCTTGGGGAAACCTTGGACGGCGTGGGAACATCGGCGCGATCGGCGACGTGGTGGGGCTCACCGCGACCGGCCGATGACCGGCGGATAGAGTGAGCGACAGCAAAATCCACCACACTGTCGCCGCCTGGGAGCCCCCCGTGTCCGGTCTGGAAATGTTCTTCGACGGTCTGCTGGCCCTCATGGCCGTGCTGATCACCTGGTTCGCCATCTTCTCGGTGATGAAGCTCTACCAGGGCCAGCGCTGATCCTGCCGTACGGTTGAGGCAGCCCCACACCGACGACGACAGCGACCAGGAACATGATCGAGATCCCCTCTGACCTCCACAAGGACGTCGTCCCGCTCGCCTTCCTCCTCGGCACCTGGGAGGGCGCGGGCGTCTACGACTTCCCGGGCACGGAGAAGTGCAACTTCGGCCAGGAGATCGTGATCCGGCACGACGGCCGGCCCTTCCTGGAGTTCCGCTCCCGCACCTGGGTGCTGAACAACGAGGGCGAGAAGGTCCGTCCGCTGGAGAACGAGCACGCGTTCTGGCGCATCACCAGCAACCAGGACGGCACCAGCGGTGCCCGCGGGATCGAGATCTCCTCCGTCCGTGACGACGGCACGGTGGAGATCTGGTACGGCGAACTGGCCGACGGCAAGCCGCAGATCGACGTCTCCACGGACGCGGTGGCCCGGATCGAGGGCTCGCCGGAGTACTCGGGCGGCAAGCGGCTGTACGGCTTCGTCAACGACGAGCTGCTCTGGGTCGGCGAGAAGGCCGCTCCGAACGTGCCGCTGCGTCCGTACATGTCGGCCCAGCTGAAGAAGGTGCTCAGCCCGGCGCAGTTGATCAAGGACATCAACGACCTGCCGGACGACGGCATCGCCTTCTTCAAGTGAGCCCGGCCTTCCGCTGAGCGGTACTGCTTTCACGAGAGGTAGGGACCGGCCCCCGGGCCGGTCCCTACACTTGCTTCAGGACCCCCGACTTTGGCAGGGACAGCACCGTGGCGGACACCGGCACCACCGACTGGCAGCTCTCCGGCGACTGGAAGACCGACCTGCGCGAACGCGGCTACCGGCTGACCCCGCAGCGGCAGCTCGTGCTCGAGGCCGTCGACGTCCTGGACCACGCCACCCCCGACGACATCCTCTGCCACGTCCGGCAGACCGCCAGCGGCGTCAACATCTCCACCGTCTACCGGACGCTGGAGCTGCTGGAGGAGCTCGGCCTGGTCTCGCACGCCCACCTCGGCCACGGCGCCCCGACCTACCACCTGGCCGGCCGCCATCACCACCTGCACCTGGTCTGCCGGGACTGCGACAAGGTCGCCGAGACCGGCACCGAGATCGCCGAGCCGCTGATCCGGAGCCTGCGCGAGCAGCACGGTTTCGACACCGACCTCAAGCACTTCGCCATCTTCGGCCGCTGCGCCGACTGCACCGCCAAGCTCGCGGACGGCGGGTCGTAGGGCCTGTCGCACGACGCCGCGGGCCCCGTTGCCGGCCGGTCTAAGCTGGCCGGTATGAAGAGCCCGCTGCTGAGCCTGCCCGGAGCCGTTCCCGCCGAAGGTGCCGACGAGGGCGTCGCCGCCCACTACGGCGACATCTTCCGCGAGCAACGCAACCTCGCGCAGGGCACGGGCTTCGTCGACCTCTCGCACCGCGGCGTGATCACCGTCACCGGCCAGGACCGCCTCGCCTGGCTGCACCTGCTGCTCACCCAGCACGTCAGCTCGCTGGAGCCGCAGGTGGCCACCGAGGCGCTGGTGCTCTCCCCGCACGGGCACGTCGAGCACGCGCTCTACCTGGTCGACGACGGCACCACCACCTGGGCGCACGTCGAGCCGGGCACCCAGGAGGCGCTGCTGGGCTACCTGGAGAGCATGAAGTTCTTCTACCGGGTGGAGGTCGCCGACGCGACCGCCGAGTACGCCGTGGTGCACCTGCCGGCGGGCTCCGTCGTCTCCGTCGAGGGCGCCGCCGCGGTGCGCGAACTCCCGTACGGGCGGGACCTGTTCGTGCCGCGCGCCGGGCTGGAGGAGCTGACCGCCGGCTACGGCCCGGCGGCGGGGGTCTGGGCGTACGAGGCGCTGCGGATCGAGGGCCACCGGCCGCGGCTGGGCTTCGAGACCGATCACCGGACCATCCCGCACGAGGTGGACTGGCTGCGCACCGCCGTCCACCTGCAGAAGGGCTGCTACCGCGGGCAGGAGACCGTCGCCCGGGTGCACAACCTGGGCCGCCCGCCGCGCCGGCTGGTCTTCCTGCACCTGGACGGCACCGAGGAGACGCTGCCCCCGCACGGGACGGAGGTGCGGCTGGCCGCCGAGCCGGACGGGCGCCCGCTCGGCTTCGTCACGTCCTCCGCCCGCCACCACGAGCTGGGGCCGATCGCGCTGGCGATCGTCAAGCGGAACGTCCCGGTGGACGCGGTGCTGCTGGCCGGGACGGTGCCGGGCACCCAGGACGTGATCGTCCCTCAGTAGGGCCTTCGCCGAGGGCCTGCCGGCCGGACAAGCCCTGGGGTCAGACCTCGACGAGGACGGTGAACGGGCCGTCGTTCACCAGCGCCACCTGCATGTCGGCGCCGAACCGGCCCGTCTCCACCTTGGCGCCGAGCTCGCGCAGCCGGGCGACCACCTCGTCCACCAGCGGCTCGGCGACCGGGCCGGGGGCGGCGGCGTTCCAGGTGGGGCGGCGGCCCTTGCGGGCGTCGCCGTAGAGGGTGAACTGGCTGATCACCAGCAGCGGGGCGCCGAGGTCGGAGCAGGACTGCTCCACGCCCGCGTCGTCGGCGGGCAGCAGCCGCAGCGTCCACAGCTTGCGGGCCAGCTGCGCGGCCTTGGCCGGGGTGTCGTCGTGGGTGGCGCCGACCAGGACGCAGAGCCCCGGTCCCTCGATCGCGCCGACGGTCTCGCCGGCCACGGTCACCCTGGCCTCGGTCACTCGCTGCACCACTGCTCGCATGCCGCCATTGTGCCGGAGCCCGCCGGGCCGTCCGACGGTACCCGGTGCGCACACAAGGGGCGCGTACGTTGGTGTCGCACGCCGTGTATTGCGCGCCTGCGCGGAGTCGGGCGCCGCTCTTCCTGCGGAAAGACCCGGTCATATCAGCCACCCCCGTTCGCCAGGGGGCCGTTCGGGTGCACGGGCCGTGCGCCCGCGCCGGGCGGGGTGGCACGCTGGTGGACCGTACGAAGGGCTCGGGGCGCCATGGGGTCCGCCGCACCGGGCCGGGTTCGGCCGGGCGGTCGAGCCGGTAGGTCAGACGTTCCCGCGGTGTCGCCCCGAGGGGTGGTTCCGGCCGGGAACCGGAACCACCGGGGGCGGCCGGGCGTGCCAACGGACGGGACGTGTGAGCCCGTCGGGGGACGGGCGGGACCGGCGGCAGGGACGGAGTGCCGCGAGCGGGCGGGATCGGACGACGGCAGGTGGTTGGTTGATGGACGCGAGCAGCGCGGCGTGGGACCGGTCCGGGCACGTGGCGGAGGTCGCCGAGGGCGCCGAGGCCCTGGGAACGGCGATAGAGCCCGATCTGGAGCGGCTGGGCCTGGACCAGCTGCGGATCCTGCGCCGGGAGACCTTGGAGCAGGAGGCCGACCTCTCCTACCTGCGGCGGCTGCTGCACGGGCGGATGGACATCCTGCGCGCCGAACTCGACCGCAGGCCCGGCGGCCCGGTCCGCGCGGCCGGGGCGGGCGGCACCGACGGGCTCCCCGGCGACCTGCTGGACCGCCTCCCGGCCATCCTGACCGACGCGCCCTCCAGCGTGCGGCGCTCGGCTCGGCACGTCACGCTCGGGCCGCCGCGCGGCCACGAGTCCCAGCTGGAGGCGGACACGCTGATGGGGGACGTCCAGCTCGCCGACCTGGCCGCGCACCCGGCCGAGGAACTGCTGGCCGCGCTGGAGCGGCTGCGCGCGCACGAGCGCGAGGTGTCCGGGCGGCGGCAGCGGCTGCTGCGGACGGCCGACGGTTGCAATGCCGAGATCACCCGCAGGTACCGTGATGGGGAAGCACGGGTCGACGACCTGCTCGCAGGGGGGCCGCTCTGACCGGGTGAGGCACCATGGGCGGGTGCGCCCGGCTCTCCCCGGTCCACCCTCACCCCGGAAGGCCTCGCCATGTCCCAGTCCGTCACCCCGTCCGTCCTGGCCGAGGTCATACGCTCGGGTTTCACCGAGGGCCGGCACCACGGCTCGCTGGTGCTGCTCGCCGCCGACGGCTCGGTCGACTTCGCGCTCGGTGACCCCGACGCGCCGGTCTTCCCCCGGTCGACCGCCAAGCCGTTCCAGGCGGTGGCCACGCTGCGGGCCGGACTGGCGATCGGGGGCGAGCTGCTGGCGCTGGCCGCCTCCAGTCACTCTGCGGAATCGTTTCACCTCGACGGCGTCCGGACGATCCTGAGCTCCGCCGGGCTCGACGAGTCCGCCCTGCGCACCCCGGCCGACCTGCCACTGGACGAGACCGAGGCGGAACTGCTGCTCGGCTCCGGCGGCCGTCGCACCCCCATCCTGATGGACTGCTCCGGCAAGCACGCCGGCTGGCTGGCCGCCTGCGTCGCCAACGGCTGGGACACCGAGGGCTACCTGGACCCGGAGCACCCGATCCAGCGGCTGGCCCACGAGGCCCTGGAGGAGGGCACCGGCGAGACCGCCGCGCACGTCGGGGTGGACGGCTGCGGCGCGCCGCTGCTGGCCGTCACGCTGACCGGCCTGGCCCGCGGCTACCGCGGCCTGCTGCTGGCCGCCGAGGGCACCGCGCCGCGCCGGGTGGCCGACGCGATGCGCGCCCACCCCGAGTACGTGGCCGGCACCCGCCGGGCCGACACCTGGCTGATGCGGGCCGTCCCGGGCGCGCTGTCCAAGATGGGCGCCGAGGCCGTCCAGGTGGTGGCGCTGCCGGACGGGCGGGCGCTCGCCTTCAAGATCGACGACGGCGGCGAGCGGGCCCGCGGCCCGGTGCTGGCGGCCGCGCTGCGTCGACTCGGGGTGACCGGTGCGGACGACACCGTCGAGCGGATCGGCGCGGCCCCGCTGCTGGGCGGCGGCGCGCCCGTCGGACAGGTGCGGGCGGCGTTCTAGCGCTTGTCGGACAAGCGCTGGGACCTCCCGTCGGCGTGCGGGCGGACCGGCGGCGGTGCACGGTGGACCTGGGGCCGTCGCACAGCTGAGGGAGTCCGTCATGACTGACCACGTGTACCGGGTGACCGAGATCGTCGGATCCTCGACCGAGAGCGTCGACGCCGCGATCCGCAATGCGGTGGAGCGGGCCTCCCGGACGCTGCGCAACCTCGACTGGTTCGAGGTGACGCAGGTCCGGGGCCACCTGGAGGACGGGCAGGTGAAGCACTACCAGGTCGGCCTGAAGCTCGGCTTCCGGCTGGAGGACTGAGCCCGCTCAGCCCCGCTCGGGCAGCACCAGCGGCACCCCGGTGCGCGGGTGCGGCAGCACCTCGACCGGGTGGCCGTACACCTCGCTGAGCAGCGGGGCGCGCAGCACCTCGGCGACCGGCCCGTCCGCGACCGTCGCCCCGGCCGTCAGCAGCACCACGCGGTCCGCGTACGCCGCCGCCAGGGACAGGTCGTGCAGCACCACGACCACGCCGTCCCCGGCGGCGGCGCGCGCCCGGGCGACCCGCAGCACCAACTCCTGGTGGCGCAGGTCGAGGGCGGCGGTCGGCTCGTCCAGGAGCAGCAGCGGGGCGCGCTGGGCCAGCACCCGGGCCAGCGCCACCCGGGCCCGCTCGCCGCCGGACAGGGCGGTGAACGGGCGCCCGGCGAAGGCGGCGGACTCGGTGGCGGCCATCGCCTCGGCGACCACGGCCTCGTCCTCGGTGGCGGCGGCGGTGCCGGCCCAGGGGGCGCGGCCCATCCGGACCACCTCGTCGGCCGGGAACGGAAAGGACAGTGCGGCGGACTGCGGCAGCAGCGCGCGGTGCAGGGCGAGCTCGGCGGCGCCGTAGCCGGCCAGCGGGCGGCCGCGCAGCCGGACCTCGCCGCCGTCCGGCCGGACGTCGCCGGCCAGCACGGACAGCAGGGTGGACTTGCCGGCGCCGTTCGGCCCGAGCAGCGCGACCACCTCGCCGGCGGCGACCCGTACCGACGCGCCGTCCAGCAGGGCACGCCCGCCGGCGGCCAGCCGGACGGTCTCGGCCGTCAGCAACTCCGTGCCGGGGGACGGCCGTTCGGGTACCTCCCGAGGGGTCCGCAGTCTCATGCCCAGCCTCCCTGCCTGGTCCTGGTCCGGCGCAGCAGCCAGAAGAAGAACGGGCTGCCGATCAACGCGGTGAGCACCCCGAGCGGCAGCTCGGCCGGCTCGGCGACGGTCCGGGCGGCGAGGTCGGCGGCCACCAGGACCAGCGCGCCGCCGAGCGCAGAGGCGGGCAGCAGGAAGCGGTGGCCGGGCCCGGCCAGCATCCGCAGCAGGTGCGGGACGACCAGTCCGACGAAGCCGATGATGCCGCTGACCGCGACGGCCGCGGCGGTCAGCAGCGCGACGACGGTGATCAGCACCAGCCGCATCCGCTCGACGTCCACCCCGAGGTGGCGGGCCGGGCGCTCGCCGAGGGCCAGCAGGTCCAGCTTGCGGGCGTACAGCGGGGCGACGGCCAGGCCGACGAGGGCGAACGGCAGGACGGCGAGCACCTTGCCCCAGGTGGCCTGGGAGAGCGAGCCGAGCTGCCAGAAGGTGACCTGGCTGATCGCGGCGGAGTCGGCGGTGAACAGGAAGATCCCGATCAGCGCGCCGCAGAAGGCGTTCACGGCGACCCCGGTGAGGATCAGCGTGACCACCTCGGTGCGCCCGCCGGAGCGGGCCATCAGGTACACCGCGAAGACCGTCAGCAGGCCGCTGGCGAAGGCGAAGGCGGTGACCGTCCAGCTGCCGAGGGCGTCCAGGCCGAGCACGATGCAGGCCACCGCGCCGACCGCGCCGCCCGAGGAGACGCCGATCACGGCGGGCTCGGCCAGCGGGTTGCCGAACACGCCCTGCATCAGCGCCCCGGCGCAGCCGAGCGAGCCGCCGACCAGCAGGGCGAGCACCACCCGGGGCAGCCGGACGTTCCACAGCACGGACTCGGGCACCCGGTCCAGGGCGTGCCCGCCGAGGCCGAGCCGGTGGGCGGCGGAGGCCAGGATGTCGCCGAGTGGGATGCGGTAGGCGCCGACGCCGGCCGCGAGCAGGGCGCAGAGCACCAGGGCGGCGGCGAGCACGGCGGTGATCAGGGTGGTCCTGCTGACGGTGGGTGCGGCCTTCGACCGTACGGCGGTGGTCACTTGGCGTCCGCCGGGTAGAGCTGGGCGGCGATCTCGCGCAGCACCTGGGGGGTGCGCGGGCCGTAGCTGAGCAGTTGGCCGTCCTCGATCGAGACGATCCGGCGGTCGAGGCCGGCCGGGGTCTGGGCGACGCCGGGCAGCTTGAGCAGGCCGTCGACGCCGCCGACCGAGTCCAGGCCCTTGCTCATCACCAGGATCGCGTCGGGCGCGGCCTTGACCAGGGCCTCGCTGGTCAGCGGGGTGAAGTCGCCGCTGAGGCCGGCGGCGGTGCCGGCGTCCTCGCCGCCGACCGCCTCGATCAGCGAGCCGGCGCCGGAGGCGGGCCCGCCGAGCAGGTAGACGGAGGCGCTGCCGCGCAGGTAGAGGAAGGCGACCTTGGGGCGGCGGCCCGCGGTCGGGACGGCGGCCTTGGCCTCGTCGATCCGCTGTGCGGTGCGCTCCGTCAACTGCCGGCCGGCGTCCGGGATCCCGAGGGCGGCGGCGACGGTGTCGATGCGCGGACCGACGTCGGCGAGTCGCTTGGCGTCGTCCAGGACGAGCAGCGGGACGCCGGCCGCGCGGATCTGCGCGATGGCCTCGGCCGGACCGGTGGAGCGGTCGGCGAGGACGACGGTGGGGTGCAGCGAGAGCACGCCCTCGGCCGAGACGTCGTGGGCCTGGGTGATCACCGGCAGGGCGGCGGCCTGCTGGAAGGTGGTGGAAACGTCCCGGGCGACGACCTTGGGGCCGAGGCCGAGGCTGAACACCAGCTCGGCGAGGCTGCCGTTGAGCGGGATGATCCGCTCGGCGCTGGTGACGGTGACCTGGCGGCCGTCGACGGAGGCGGTGGTGGCCGGGAGCTGCGGGACGGGCTCCACGGGCAGCGGCTCGACCGCGTCGGGGGCCCGGGAGGAGCCCGCCGCGGTCGCCTTGGCGGCCGTGCCGGACGGGCCGCAGGCGGTGAGGGCGAGCAGGAGGCCGAGGGCGAGCAGGAGGCCGAGGGCGAGCAGCAGGAGGGCGGGCCCGCGGGCCACCCGGGGTCGGATCGTACTGCTGCTCAACGTGCTTCCCTTCGCCGGGAGTTGTCGCCGCTTCGGTCCTGGTCGGGGGGTCGCGGCGGGACTCTTGACTCATATATTAGGTTAGCCTTACCTGAGTTTCGCAAGGGGGTCGGCAGCACGCCGGACCCTTCCCTTGCCGCGCCCCCGCACCCTGCCGAGGAGTGATCCGCCGTGCCCCTGCCCAGCCGGCTCCGCCGTCTGGCCGCCACCCTGGTGGCCGCCCTCGCCGCCCTGCTGGTGGTGGGCCTGTCACCCGGCCAGGCGGTGGCGGCGGAGGGCAAGGTCGCCGGCGGACGGCTGGACTGGGGGATCAAGCAGTCCTTCCTGACGTACATCACCGGGCCCATCGCCAAGGGAAGTTGGACGCTCACCGGCGGCGCCGCCACGGTCGGCGGCAGCACCTTCCGGTTCCACTCCGCGACCGGTGGCTACGACCCGGCGACCGGCGCACTGACCGCCTCCTTCTCCGGCGACGTCCGGTTCACCGGGCACCAGGAGAACGGTGCCAACGCGCTCGATCTGAGCGTCAGCCGGCTCGGCTTCCGGGCCGTCCAGGGCGGCGCGGCCGGGCTGTACGCCGACGTCAGCAGCAAGTCCAAGGACACCGGGCAGGTCAGCAGCGCGAGCCAGGCCAAGCTGGCCGACCTCTCGCTGGCCGGCGTCGACCTGCGGGGCGCGGCCGGGACCCTGACGCTCAGCAACGTGCCGGGCACCCTCACCGACGCGGGGGCGAAGGCCTTCGGCAACTTCTACCCCGCCGGGACGGCCCTCGACCCGCTCACCCTGTCGGTCAACCTGCCCGCCGCGCAGGCCACGTCCTCGGCCCCGTCCGCTCCGGCGCCGACCGCCGTGCCGTCGCCCTCGGCGGCCGCCGAGACCCCGGCCGCGTCCTCTGCTCCGGCCGCACCGGCCGGTACGCCCGGCACCCGGGCCCCCGCCCGGACCGAGTTCGCCGGCGGCGCCCTCGACTGGGGCGTGCGCCGTACCTTCCGCGACTACGTCACCGGCGCGATCGCCCACGGCCGTTGGGAACTCGGCGTCGGTGCGGCGGACGGCGGCGCCTTCTTCCGCTGGACCCCGGCCAAGGGCCGGTACGACCCCGCGAACGGCGACCTCACCGCCGCCTTCACCGGCACCGTGCGCTTCACCGGCCTGCGCAGCGGCGACACCTACGGCCTGGACCTCACCCTCGCCAACCCGGGTGTCACCGTGTCCGGCGGCCAGGGCCGACTGGTCGCGGACGTCTCCGGCCGCACCCCGGACGGTGCCACCCAGCAGCTCACCGGCGTCGAGCTGGCGGCCTTCGACCCGGTCGGGCTCAAGCCCGAGGGCGGCCTGCTGAAGGCCGTCGAGGTGCCGCTGAAGCTCACCGAGGGCGGCGCCAAGGCCTTCGGCGGCCTCTACCCGGCCGGCACCGAGATGGACCCGCTGAGCTTCGCCGTCGCGCTCGACCCGGCGGCCGCGCTGCCCCCGCTGCCCGATCTCGGCAGTGCCCCGGCCACCGCGCCGAGCGCCACCGCGAGCCCCGCCGCGAGCCCCGCCGCCGGGCCCGTCGCCGCGTCCTCCTCGGACGGCTTCCCGGTGGCGGCCGTGGTCGGTGGCGCGGTGCTGGTGGCCGTGCTCGCCGCGACCAGTGGCCTGCTCGTCCGGCGCCGCCGCGCGGCCGCCGCGCCGGTCGCGGGCGCCGAGGCCGGCACCGGCTCCGGCCCCGGTGCCGCGCCGGGCCCCGACAGCGTGGCCTGATCCCCTCCGGAGCGTCTCCCCCCGCGCTCTCCCCCTCGCCCCACCCGAACGGAGTAACCACCATGTCCCGCAACCGCACCCGGCTGGCCGCCCTCGCGGCCGCCACCGTCGGCCTCGGCCTGACCGCCCTCGGCGCCCCCGCGCTGGCGTTCGGCGCGGGCGGCCCCGGCAGCGTCACGTACGACACCGGCGCGCTGGACTGGGGCGTGAAGGCCAGCTTCCGCACCTACATCAGCGGTCCGGCCTCCCAGGGCGGTGCGATCGAACTGACCGGCGGCGCCACCACCAACGCCGACGGCACCTTCCACTTCGGCCTGGCGAACGCCACGTACGACCTCGCCACCCACGCGCTCAGCTCCTCCTTCACCGGCGGGGTCCACTTCACCGCCCACCACGGCGCACTGGACGTCGCGATCAGCGAGCTCAAGATCACCACCGCCGGGACGACCGGCACGCTCACCGCCGACACCGCGTCCAAGGAGGCGATGGGCGCCACCGAGATCACCCGGCGGGAGGACGTGCCGCTGGTGACGTTCACCGTCGGGCGGGACACCACCACCGGGGTGCCGACCGCGGCCAAACTGACCGAGCAGGGTGCCAAGGCCTTCGCGGGCTTCTATGCGGCCGGGGCGGACATGGACCCGCTGTCGCTGCTGCTGAAGCAGAGCCCGGCGACGCCGTCGCCGACCGCCACGGCCACCTCCTCGCCGTCCGCCACGGCCACCTCCTCGCCGTCCGCCACCGGCACGCCGTCGACCACGCCGTCGGCCACCGGCACGCCGTCCGCGACGCAGTCGCCGAGCGGCACCTCCTCGCCGTCCGCGAGCACGACCCCGTCCGCGAGCACGACCCCGTCCGCGAGCGCCACCCCGTCCGCGACCGGGAGCCCCGCGCCCACCACCGCGCCGGGTCGGCTGCCCGTGGTGAACGGCACCCTCGACTGGACGGTCAAGGAGAGCTTCCGCGCGTACCTGGCCACCCCGATGGCGAGCGGCAAGGTCGAGTTCGGCGGCGGCGCGGCCGACTACCGCTTCGGCGGCGCCACCGGCGGCTACAACACCGCCGACCACTCGCTGACCGCCGCGTTCAACGGCTCGGTGCGCTTCCTCGGCCACCCCGGCAAGGACGGCTGGGCGCTCGACACCACGCTCTCCAAGCTGGGCCTGACGATCGACCAGGGCGGCGCCTTCCTGACCGCCGACGTGAACGGCAAGTCCCCCGACGGCAAGGCGACGTCGCTGAGCGGCGCGCGGATCGCCAAGCTGGAGGTGCCCGCCGCCGCCCTGCAGCCGGTCAACGGCGTGGTGACGCTCTCCGGCGTCCCGGCCACGCTCACCGCCGAGGGCGTCCCGGTGTTCTCCAACTACCCGGCGGGCACGGCCCTGGACCCGGTCAGCGCCACCCTGGCGTTCGACAAGGACGCCGAGCTCCCGGCCACCCCGTCGGCCGGCGGGTCCGGCACCGGCGCCAACCAGGTGGCCGGAGGCCAGGGTTCGGGCACCGGCACGGTCGGCGGCGCCTCGCTGACGACCGGCAGCGGCCTGAGCGGTACGGGCGGCGCGGGCGGCGTGTTGGCCGCCACCGGCTCGGACACCCCGGTGGTCCCGCTGCTGGCCACTGCGGCCGGTCTGCTGCTGGTCGGCGGCAGCGCCACCGTTCTGGTGCGCAACCGGCGCGGCGCGCGCTCCTGACGCACCCCCGGGACGCGCGACGGCCCCGGCGAGCAACTGCTCGCCGGGGCCGATCCGTTCGTGCCGCCGATCCCTTGGCGTGACGGGGAGAAACGTTCAGGCACTCAGCGGGTAGCGCGCGTCCAGGTCCCGGAAGACGGCGCCGTTGAGCACGAAGGCCCGCTTGCACTCCTCGACCACCCGGCGGCGCTCGACCTCGTCCATCGCCAGCCCGGCCGCGTCCAGCCGGGCCCGGTACTCACGCTTGAAGGCGGCCGGGTTGTCGACCTCCTCGAAGACGTAGAACCGCACGCCGTCGCCCTTGCGCTCGAAGCCCCAGGTCTTCTCGGCCACCCCGCGGATGATCTGGCCGCCGGACAGGTCGCCCAGGTAGCGGGTGTAGTGGTGCGCGATGTACCCGGCCGGCCACGTCTCGGCCAGTTCCTCCACCCGTGCGACGTACGCGGCCGTGGCCGGCAGCGGCTCCAGCCCGTCCCGCCAGTGCGGCCCGCGCAGGTGCGCCAGGTCGCGCTCGATGGCGGCGGTGCGCAGCAGCGCCCGGTCGATGAAGGGCCCGGCGAGCGGGTGCCGCGCCAGTTGTCCGGCTCGGCTCTCCAGGGCTTGGTAGACGTACCAGAGCTGGCCGGTGAGGTCGGCGTACGCCTCGATTCCGAGCCGTCCACCCAGCAGGTGGCTCATGAACGAGGACTGCTCCGCGGCCTCGTGTTCCTGGCTGCTGGCGGTGCGGAGCGCGGTGGAGAACGGGACGGGCTCGGGCGTGGGCATGTGTGGCCTCCAGGGATCGGATTCGCCCCCGACAGTTATGGTTAGCCTAACCTAATCAGGCGTCATGCCGACAGCCTGTCGGTAAAACGGTCGCACCGGCCCCGGGATACGGCAAAGGCCGGGGCCCGCGGACGAATCCGCGAACCCCGGCCTTCGGCTGCCCCGACCTACCTCGAACTTCCTGGTCGAACGAGATCGGAACGACGGCTCAGTGGCCGCCCTGCTCCGCCAGACGCTTGATCGAAGCGGTGACCTCGGCCTCGGCCTCGGCGCGGCCGACCCAGTTGGCGCCCTCGACGGACTTGCCCGGCTCCAGGTCCTTGTAGACCTCGAAGAAGTGCTGGATCTCCAGGCGGTCGAACTCCGACACGTGGTGGATGTCCCGCAGGTGCTCCCAGCGCGGGTCGGTCGCCGGGACGCACAGCAGCTTGTCGTCGCCGCCGGCCTCGTCGGTCATCTGGAACATGCCGATGGCGCGGCACTTGATGAGGCAACCCGGGAAGGTCGGCTCGTCCAGGATCACCAGCGCGTCCAGCGGGTCGCCGTCCTCGCCGAGCGTGCCCTCGACGTAGCCGTAGTCGGCCGGGTAGCGAGTCGAGGTGAAGAGCATCCGGTCGAGCCGCAGACGGCCGGTCTCGTGGTCGACCTCGTACTTGTTACGAGAGCCCTTCGGGATTTCGATAAGGACGTCGAACTCCAACGGTTCCTCCAAGGTAGGGACTGACAGAATCCAAGTGTCTCCTACGGGAGTGAGTGCTCAGGAAAGGGGCCGGTCGGTGGGAGCAGGGGTCGGGGCGGCGCGCCGCCGCAGGGGGACGACCGCCGGACTGTTCGGGGCGGCGCTGCTGGTCGCCGGAACGGTCCTGACCTCGGGCGGAGCGTACGCACAGCCCTCCCCGAACCCGAGCGGCCACAGCACCGAGCACGGCGAGGGCGACGACCGGGACGACCGGGACGGCCGGAAGGGTGAGCACGGGAAGGGCGACGGCAAGCCCAAGGCGGGCGACCCCGCGACCACCCGCCCGGCCGAACAGCCCGCCGGGCCCGGTACCGCCGCCGGATCCACCCCCACCGCCCCGGGCCCTACGGGCTCCGCCCCCGCCCCGAGCGGCAGCGCCCGCCCGGCCCCCGCCCCCGGCGCCGTCCTGGCCACCGTCGAGGCCGGTGGCGCCGCCGCCGCACCCACCGCCCAGGGCCTCCAGCAGGCGCTCGCGACCGTCCTCGCCGACAAGAGCCTCGGCACCGTCACCTTCGCCGTCGCGGACGCCGTCGACGGCCAACTCCTGTACGGCTCCGGCGAGAACACCCCGGCCACGCCCGCCTCCACGACCAAACTGGCCACCTCGATCGCGGCCCTGGCGCTGATCCCCGGCGACACCCGGCTGACCACCCGGGTGGTCCAGGGGGCGGAGCCCGGCACGATCACCCTGGTCGGCGGCGGTGACCCGACGCTCACCGCGCTGCCCGCCGACCAGGTGCAGATCGGCGGGCAGGCCGCCGACGCCGACACCGCCCCCGCCTCGCTCGACGCCCTGGCCCGGCAGACCGCCGCCGCCCTCAAGGCCGCCGGCACCACCACCGTCAAGCTCGACTACGACCTGTCGATGTACGCGGGCAACCCGCAGCACAAGAACCACGACGCGCAGAACATCGCCCTGGTCGTCCCGCTGATGATCGACGAGGGCAAGGTCGACCCCAAGAGCCGCGACGAGGCGCCGGCCCGGGTCGCCGACCCGGCCGGGAGCGCCGCCGAGAGCTTCGCCGCCCTGCTCAGGGCCCAGGGGGTCACCGTCGACGGCAAGGCCAAGCCCGCCGCCGCCCCGGCCGCACCCGGCGCCGCCGTCCTCGGCCGGGTGGACTCGCCGACCGTCGCCCGGCTGGTCGAGCGCCTGCTCACCACCTCCGACAACCAGCTCGCCGAGGCGATGGCCCGCCAAGTCGCCCTCGCCGCCCACCAACCGGCCGGCTTCGAGGGCGCCGCCACCGCCGTCACCCAGGAACTCGCCAAGCTCGGTGTCCCGATGGCCGGCGTGGTCCTCAACGACGGCAGCGGCCTGAACCCGGACAACGCGATACCGCCGGCCGTCCTGGTCCGACTCCTCGCCCTGGCCGCCTCCGACCAGCACCCGACCCTGCGCCCGATCCTCACCGGCCTGCCCATCGCCGGCTTCACCGGCACCCTCGGCAAGCGCTACGGCTCCGGCTCGGGCGCCGCCGACGCGGCCGGCCTGATCCGCGCCAAGACCGGCACCCTCAGAGGCGTCAACACCCTCGCCGGCACCGTCGTCGACGCCGACGGCCGCCTCCTCACCTTCGCCGTCATGACCCGCACCACCGCCCCCGCCGACACCGCCCGCGCCGCCATGGACCGCATCGCCGCCCGCCTCACCACCTGCGGCTGCCACTGACCCACCCGCACCGTCAGCGGGCGTCGGAAAGGATCGGGACCCCGAAGGCCCTGGCGCCGCCGACCTTGCTGCGCTTCCGTTGCACCCCGCCCCACCGGCTGCTTCCTCGCCCTGCCGGCGAGCCTCGCCAGGTGGCCACGACGGCCGCGCGGGCGGCCGGTGCAGGGTGCGGCCCGGGTGGGGGCATCCGCCGGGGGCACGGGGGGTGGACGTGCGGGCTGAGGGTGTTCGGGACGGGTGGCTGCCGTCGGCGGGTGGGAGCACGTACGGTGAGGGCATGACGAGCGCGAGTGGCGGTGCTGGCATGGTCGACTGGAATCTCGCGGTCGCAACCGCGACCAGGTTGGTGCGGCCGGGGCCGGAGGTGAGCCGGGCGGAGGCGGCGGCGGTGGTCGCCGAACTGCGCCGGCACGCGCTGGAGGCCGAGGAGCACGTCCGGGCGTTCACGGGGATGCGGTCGAGCAGTCTGGCGGCGGCCGCCGCGACGCCGGTGCTGGTGGTGGACCGTCCGGGCTGGGTGCGGGCGAACGTGGCCGGCTTCCGCACGGTGGTCCAGCCGCTGGTGGAGAAGCTCCAGGCGCGCCGGGCGAGCAGTCCGACGGCGGGGGTGTTCGGCGCGGTGGGGGAGAAGGCCACCGGGATCGAGGTGGGCGCGCTGCTGGCGTTCCTCGCCGGCAAGGTGCTCGGCCAGTACGAGACCTTCGCCCCGGCGGAGCCTTCGCTGGAGGCCCCGGACAGCCCGGCGGCGCTGTTCGACAAGCCGCGGCTGGGGCCGGAGGGGCCCGGCCCCGGCCGGCTGCTGCTGGTGGCGCCGAACATCGTGCACGTCGAGCGGGAGCTGGACGTCGACCCGTCCGACTTCCGGCTCTGGGTGTGCCTGCACGAGGAGACGCACCGCACGCAGTTCACCGCGGTGCCGTGGCTGCGGGACCACATCCAGTCCGAGGTGCAGGCGTTCCTGGCGGAGACGGACGTGGATCCGGGCGCCCTGCTGGACCGGCTGCGGGACGCGGCGGGCTCGCTCGGCGGCGGGCTGCCGGGTGTCGGGGGCCGGGAGGGCCTGCCCTCGGCGGGGCTGATGGAGATCGTCCAGTCGCCCGCCCAGCGCGAGATCCTGAGCCGGCTGACGGCGGTGATGTCGCTGCTGGAGGGCCACGCGGACGTGGTGATGGACGGGGTCGGCCCGGCGGTGGTGCCGACGGTGGCGGAGATCCGGGAGAAGTTCCAGCAGCGCCGGGACCGCGGCGCGAACCGGCTGGACCTGCTGTTGCGCCGGCTGCTCGGCATGGACGCCAAGCTGCGCCAGTACCAGGACGGCGCGGTGTTCGTGCGCGGGGTGGTGGAGCAGGTCGGCATGGAGGGCTTCAACCGGGTGTGGACCTCCCCGAACACGCTGCCGACCAAGGAGGAGATCCACGACCCGGCCGCCTGGGTCGCCCGCGTCGCCCGCTGACGGCGTCCGGCCGCCGCTGGACGCGCGGTGGTCGGCGGTGGTCAAACCCGCTCGTACGAGTGGTCCAATCGGGCAGACCGAGGGTGAAGATACGTTTCTCCATTCACCCGAACGTGGGACGGTGGTCGTACCGGTGGCGCGGGTGGCGTAGCGGGTCGCTGCTTTCTGCCACCATCTGTGAGCGCCCGGTAACAGGGCGCTCATGCGAGGTGCGCGGCCCGGCCGCGCGAACCGCAGTCCTGTCCCCTCCGTCGAGGAGTCGTCCGCCGTGGGCCCTCACCCCGCCGTCGCCGCGATACGTCTGGCCGTTCGCCGCACGCTCACCGACCTCGCCGCCGAGGCCGGTACCACCTTCACCGCGCCCGTGCGCGAGCCCCGCGAGCGCCCGGCCGGGGTGCCGCTGGTGGGTGCCGCCGTCGGCACCACCCTGATCGGCAACGCCGCGCGCCACCCGTCCGGGCTGCCCCGGACCCCGGCCGCCCCCGGCTCGCCGCTGGTGCTGGTCGCCGTCAGCGGCGGCGCCGATTCGATGGCGCTGGCCATCGCCGCCGCCTTCGAGGCCCCCAAGATCGGCCTGCGGGTCGGCGCCGTCACCGTGGACCACGGCCTGCAGCCCGGCTCCGCCGACCGGGCCGCCCAGGTGGCCGAACGACTGCGCTCGCTCGGCCTGGACCCGGTCGAGGCGATCCCGGTGCACGTCGGCCGGTCCGGCGGCCCGGAGGCCGCCGCCCGGGACGCCCGCTACGCGGCCCTGGACGAGGCCGCCGAGCGGCTCGGCGCGGTCGCCGTGCTGCTCGGCCACACCCGGGACGACCAGGCCGAGACGGTGCTGCTGGGCCTGGCCCGCGGCTCCGGCTCCCGCTCGCTGGCCGGGATGCCTGCGCAGAAGGGCCGCTACCGCCGCCCGCTGCTGGAGCTGGACCGGGCCGCCACCCGGCAGGCCTGCTCCGCCCAGGCGATCCCGGTCTGGGACGACCCGCACAACTGTGACCCTGCCTACACCCGCTCCCGGGTCCGGCACGAGGTGCTGCCGGTGCTGGAGAAGCACCTGGGCGGCGGCGTGGTGGAGGCGCTGGCCCGGACCGCCCGGCTGTTCCGGGACGACGCCGACGCCCTCGACCAGTGGGCCTCTTTGGCCGAACGCGACCTCCGGACCGGCGACGGGGCCCTGGACGCCGTGAAACTCGCCGAACTCCCCCCCGCGGTCCGCCGCCGGGTGCTGCGCCGGGCCGCGCTGCGGGCGGGCTGCCCGGCCGGGGACCTGTTCGCGCGGCACCTGGAGACGATCGACCTGCTGGTCACCGGATGGCGCGGTCAGGGGCCGCTGCACCTACCCGGGGGCGTCGAGGCCACCCGCAGGTGTGGCACGCTGGTCTTTCGGCGGCAGGGCGACTGACGGGCGGGCATGTCCCGGGGTAGCCGGCCGCCGGCCACACAGACCCCGAACGTTTGAGGACGTATCCCCGGTGGACCAGAACGACATGGGCGCTGACCTCGCGAAGGTGCTCATCAGCAAGGACGAGATCGACGCCAAGCTCCTGGAGCTGGCCGAGCGCATCGACCGGGACTACGCAGGCAAGGATCTGCTGATCGTCGGCGTCCTCAAGGGGGCCGTGATGGTCATGGCCGACCTGGCCCGTACCCTGCACTCGCAGGTCACCATGGACTGGATGGCGGTGTCCTCCTACGGTATGGGCACCAAGTCCTCCGGGGTCGTCCGCATCCTGAAGGACCTGGACACCGACATCGCCGGCCGGGACGTCCTGATCGTCGAGGACATCATCGACTCCGGTCTGACCCTGTCCTGGCTGCTGGGCAACCTGGGTTCGCGCGGTCCGGCCTCGCTGGAGGTCTGCACCCTGCTGCGCAAGCCGGACGCGGCCAAGGTCGAGATCGACGTGAAGTACGTCGGTTTCGACATTCCGAACGAGTTCGTGGTCGGCTACGGGCTGGACTACGCGGAGAAGCTGCGTAACCTGCCCTTCATCGGGACGCTCGCCCCGCACGTCTACGGGGGCTGAGCGCCCGTTCGGGCTACGGGTGGGAACAGGAGTCGGTTCCCGCCCGTTGGACCGGGGGGACAAAGAACGACAGCCGTGTCGCTGCGCTCCCGCCACGGGCGGGTGCGACTGCGGTACGGTCCATTAAAACCGCTCTTCACATGAGCACCGACCCGATGCGCCGCGGCCCCCCAGCCCCCCGGCGCCGTTGAGTGGCAGGAGGGACGGGGCGGCAACGCCCCGCATGGATGGACGTCAAGCGATACTTCCGTGCGCCGATCATGTGGATCGTGCTGGCCGTCCTCGCCGTCATCGTGCTGATGCAGGTCGTTTCGGATTCGAACGGCTACAAGACGGTGGACACCGGGCAGGTCGTCGCAGCGATCGATGCCAAGCAGGTCAAGTCGGCGCAGATCACCACTGGTGACTCGAACACGATCAAGATCCAGCTGAAGGACGGCGCCACGCTGTCCAACGCCGGGACCGGCAAGCAGCCGTCCGGCAGCAAGTTCCAGGCCTCGTACATCGGCGACCAGGGTGTTGCGATCGCCGACAAGCTCCAGGCCCAGATCAACGACAACGACTCGAGCACGCTCGCCGAGGGCTACACCATCAGCCCCGAGAAGCAGAGCACCTTCGTCAGCCTGCTGCTGTCGATGCTCCCGATCGTCATCATCGTCCTGGTCTTCCTGTTCCTGATGAATCAGATGCAGGGCGGCGGCTCCCGGGTCATGCAGTTCGGCAAGTCCAAGGCCAAGCTGCTCACCAAGGACACCCCGAAGACGACCTTCGCGGACGTCGCGGGTGCCGACGAGGCGGTCGAGGAGCTCCACGAGATCAAGGAGTTCCTGCAGGAGCCGGCCAAGTTCCAGGCCGTCGGCGCCAAGATCCCCAAGGGTGTGCTGCTCTACGGCCCGCCCGGTACCGGCAAGACCCTGCTGGCGCGTGCCGTCGCGGGTGAGGCCGGGGTGCCGTTCTACTCGATCTCCGGCTCGGACTTCGTCGAGATGTTCGTGGGTGTCGGCGCCAGCCGCGTCCGCGACCTCTTCGAGCAGGCCAAGGCGAACGCCCCGGCGATCGTCTTCGTCGACGAGATCGACGCCGTCGGCCGGCACCGCGGTGCGGGTCTGGGCGGCGGCCACGACGAGCGCGAGCAGACCCTCAACCAGCTGCTGGTCGAGATGGACGGCTTCGACGTCAAGGGTGGCGTGATCCTGATCGCGGCCACCAACCGCCCCGACATCCTGGACCCGGCGCTGCTGCGCCCGGGCCGCTTCGACCGCCAGATCGCGGTGGAGCGCCCCGACCTCCAGGG
This sequence comes from Kitasatospora sp. NPDC087861, assembly GCF_044742585.1. Taxonomy (NCBI): domain Bacteria; kingdom Bacillati; phylum Actinomycetota; class Actinomycetes; order Kitasatosporales; family Streptomycetaceae; genus Kitasatospora; species Kitasatospora sp. NPDC087861. Next base: position 16,838 of record NZ_JBIUUS010000036.1, on the reverse strand, counting down.
CCGGCTGGACATCCTCAAGGTGCACCAGAAGGGCAAGCCGATCGCGCCCGACGTCGACCTCTCGGCCGTCGCCAAGCGCACCCCCGGCTTCACCGGCGCGGACCTGTCGAACGTCCTCAACGAGGCCGCGCTGCTGACCGCCCGCTCGGACAAGAAGCTGATCGACAACGGCATCCTGGACGAGGCGATCGACCGCGTCGTGGCCGGTCCGCAGAAGCGGACCCGGATCATGTCGGAGAAGGAAAAGAAGATCACCGCGTACCACGAGGGCGGCCACGCCCTGGTGGCGGCGGCGTGCCCCAACAGCGACCCGGTGCACAAGATCACCATCCTGTCCCGCGGCCGGGCCCTCGGCTACACCATGGTGCTGCCGGACGAGGACAAGTACTCCACCACCCGCAACGAGATGCTCGACCAGCTGGCCTACATGCTGGGCGGGCGCGCGGCGGAGGAGCTGGTCTTCCACGACCCGACCACCGGCGCCTCGAACGACATCGAGAAGGCCACCGCCACGGCGCGGGCCATGGTCACCCAGTACGGCATGACCGAGCGCCTCGGTGCGATCAAGTTCGGCTCGGACAACTCGGAGCCGTTCCTGGGCCGTGAGATGGGCCACCAGCGCGACTACTCGGAAGAGGTCGCCGGGCTGGTCGACGAAGAGGTCAAGAAGCTCATCGAGAACGCGCACAACGAGGCCTGGGAGATCCTGGTCGAGAACCGCGACGTGCTCGACAACCTGGTTCTGGAGCTCCTGGAGAAGGAGACCCTGAACAAGGAGCAGATCGCCGAGATCTTCAAGCCGATCGTCAAGCGCCCGGCCCGGCCGGCCTGGACGGGTTCCTCCCGTCGCACGCCGTCCACCCGGCCCCCGGTGCAGTCCCCGAAGGAGCTGGCGCTCACCAACGGCGCCGCCACGGTCGACACCGCCCCGGTGGACATCGTGAAGCTCCCGCCGCTGCCGACCGCGGAGCCGCCCGCGGAGGGCTGAGCCCGCCGCACCGTACGGAATGGATGCCGCGTCACCGGGGTTTGTACCCTGGAGGCGCGGCATCCGTGCTGTACAGCAAAGTCGTCCCAAGTAAGCGAGGCCCGCATGATCGACCCGGTGACGCTCGACGGTCCGCCCGCCGTCGGGACCTTCGACCAGAAGCGGGCCGAGAACGCCATCCGCGAGCTGCTGCTCGCCGTGGGTGAGGACCCGGACCGCGAGGGTCTGCTGGAGACCCCGGCCCGGGTCGCGCGCGCCTACAAGGAGATATTCGCGGGCCTCTGGCAGGAGCCCGAGGACGTCCTCACCACCACCTTCGACCTCGGGCACGACGAGATGGTGCTCGTGAAGGACATCGAGCTGACGTCCGTCTGCGAGCACCACCTGGTGCCGTTCCGCGGGGTGGCGCACGTCGGGTACATCCCGTCCACCAGTGGCAAGATCACCGGCCTGTCCAAGCTGGCCCGGCTGGTCGACGTCTACGCCCGCCGCCCGCAGGTGCAGGAGCGGCTCACCAGCCAGGTGGCCGACGCGCTGATGCGGATCCTGGAGCCGCGCGGGGCGATCGTCGTGATCGAGTGCGAGCACATGTGCATGTCGATGCGCGGCATCCGCAAGCCCGGCGCCAAGACCATCACCTCCTGCGTCCGCGGCCAGCTGCGCGATCCGGCCACCCGGGCCGAGGCGATGAGCCTGATCATCGGCCGCTGACGGCCTTCCGGCCGCTCAGGGCACCTCGTGCCCGGCGTGCGGCGGGGCCGGGGTGCCCAGGGCGTTGCGGTGCTCGGGCATGCGCAGCGTCACCATCCGCCGCCAGCCGAAGGCGCGGTCGTACAGGTAGAGGGCGTGCACCCCGAGGGTGACGACGGCCAGCTTCCAGCGCGGCCAGCGCAGGATCCCCGCCATCCGGGACGTCACCGCGAGGCCGACGTCCCGGTGGGTGCGGATCTCGCCGCGGGCGCTGGTCTCCAGGGCGTGCCGGATGTACGGGCCGTGGCCCTCGGAGGCGAGCCGCAGCAGTTCCTCGTGGCAGTACGCGAGGTGGTCGTCCTCGTCGGCGGAGATCATCCGCATCGCCCGGCCGAGCTCGGGGTGGTCCCCGAAGACCTTGACCAGCTGGCGCATCTGCTCGGCGGCGCGCTGCTCGGTGACCCGGCTGTGCACGAGGTAGGTGATGATCTCGCGCTCGGTCAGCGGGAGGTCGCTGTTCAGCCGCTCGTGCGAGAGGCCGATGCCCTGGCGCTCCAGCAGCATGCAGTAGTCGGCCTCGTCCGGGACGGGCACCTTGGGCAGGCCGCGCTTGTTCAGCAGCCGGGTGAAGATCCGGCCGTGCTTGCGTTCGTCGGCCCCGTGCCGGGCGACCTTGGGGGCCAGGACCGGATCCCGGGTGAGGGCGGTGATCCGCTCGTTCTCCCAGCCGCCCTGGTCCTCGCCGCCGGCGGCGATGCTGCAGAACAGCTGGTACGCCTGGTCGTTCCGGTAGATCTCGTTGAAGAGCGAGCGGGTGCTCAGCACGGCGCCTCCTGCGCGGGTCCGGGGCGGCGCCCGCCGGGGTGGGACGGGCGGGGCGGGACGGGCGGTCGCGATACGTTCCCCCGGGCGGGCGGCCGGTCCGGGGGACCGGCCGGTAGTCACCCGCCTGCGTCAGCCGAGACGCCCGCCGATCCACTCCAGTGAGGACGGCAGTTCGCGGGTCCAGCTGTCGAAGTTGTGGCCGCCGTCGTCCAGGTAGAGCGAGTCGACCTTGAACTGCGGATTGGCCGCCGCGACCTGCTGGGCGTGGTCGACGAACTGGAGGGTCTGGTCGAAGTCGCCCTCCTTGCGGGAGGAGACCACCAGCAGTGAGAGGGCGGGGGCCGGGAGGTTCTTCAGCCGCCAGTTGAGGTCGCTCTGCTGGGCCAGGGCGTCGTCGTCGCCGAACAGGCTGCCGCCGGTGAACTGGTCCTCCTTGACCTTGTAGTCGCCGTGCAGGCCCACCGCGCTGCTGTAGACGTTCGGGAAGCGCATCGCCAGCCGCAGCGCGCAGCTGCCTCCCGTCGAGTAGCCGAAGACGGACCAGGAGGCGGCCGAGCGGCCGGTCCGGTAGGCGGTGCGGAGCGCCTCGGGCAGGTCCTTGGTGAACCAGGTCTCGGCGCGCGGGCCGTCGGGGACGTCCACGCACTCGGTGTTGCGCGGCGGGGCGACGGTCGGGCGGGCCATGACCACGATGGTCGGCGGCATCTTGCCGGACTTCTGCAGCTCCGCCGCGGTGTGCAGGACGGGCAGTTCCTTCACCAGGTTGAGCGTGGTGCCGGGGAAGCCGGCGATGGAGACCAGGACGGGGAAGCGGATCAGGGCGAACTTGGGGTCGAAGTACTCGGGCGGCAGGTAGACGAACATCTGGTCGGACAGTCCGGTCTCCTTGCCGGTGACCCGGACCGACTCGACCTTGCCGACCTCCTCGGGCGGTCCCTTGGGCAGGTCGGTGATCGTCTCCAGCCCGCCCTCGGTGGTCGGCTGGATCGGTTCGTCCGAGGCCGGGGCGCCGCCCTTGTGGTTCTCGTTGCTGGTCAGCGCGAGCTTGGCGCTGCCCGGGCTGAGCAGGTCGTCCCACGAGGTGTAGAACCCGAAGGAGTTGTTCACCGTCAGTGCCAGCACGGCCACGACCGAGACCTGAGTGACGGTCAGCAGTCCGATGCGGCCGAGGACGGGGAGCGGGCGCTGGCGCGCCAGCCGGGGCCAGAGCCACAGGGTGGTGACGAGGGCCGCAGCCCCGAGTGCGAGCAGCGAGTTCACCAGCGCGTCGCTGGTCAGTTCCATGCCGTCGGCCTTCCGATGGGACACTGTCGGTGCACGCTTCATCGTCTGGCGGTCCGTCAGCTCGGGCCACCGCGGCTAGGCCGTCCGGATACCCGGACCGACCGGGAGGGTGGGGGGAGCTGCAGGCAACCGGCGCCCTAGAATGCGGCGTCCACCGTACGTACGGCGTACCGGAGGGCCCTGTCGCGCCACGTGGTGGCAGGTCCCCGGCTCCCACCCCGGCTCAACCGCAGCGCGCCCACGGCACCGGATTACCGACCGTTTCCGGATCCTTGGTATGCGCATTGCCTGATGAAGGAATAGGCATGAAGGTCCATCACGCGTGCTCCCCCGGAGTGCCCGGGCAGCGCCCCGCAGCCTCTACGCTGAGCTCTCATGAGCGTTCCCGTGTCCGTTGAGCCGAGCCCCGAGCAGCCGCGTCGTCGTCGCGGTCTGCAGACGCTTCGCACCCAGGCGGCGGCCGTGCCGAGGGCCTGGCTACCCGGCGCGGTCGGGTACGCCTGTCTGCTGATCGGGCTGCTCGACATCGCCAGCGCGGTGTTCCCCAAGCTCCGGCACTCCAGGATGCACACCTTCACCGGGCAGCTGCCGGGCGGCACCACCTCGCTGGCCGCGGTCGGGACGATGATGGTCGGCCTGCTGCTGGTGCTGCTGGCGCACGCGCTGCGCCGGCGCAAGCGGCGGGCCTGGCGGGCGGTGTGCGTGCTGCTGCCGGTCGGTGCGGCGCTGCACATCGTGCGCTGGCACCAGGTCGGCCCGGCGGTCGTCTCGCTGGCGGTCTTCGCCGTGATGCTGGTGCACCAGCGCGAGTTCTACGCCAAGGCCGACCCGCGCACCCGTTGGCGGGCACTGGTCAACCTGATCGTGATGGGCGCCGTCAGCGTGCTGCTCGGCCTGCTGATCGTGAGCACCCGGACCAAGTACGAGATCGGCCACCCGGCACTGTCCGAGCGGCTCCAGCACGTCGTGTACGGGCTGTTCGGCTTCGAGGGGCCAATCCGGTACAACAACGTCCGGATGTCCGACCTGGTCGCCTACCTGCTCGGCGGGCTGGGCCTGCTGACCGCCTTCACCACCGCCTACCTGGCGCTGCGCCCGGGCAAGCCGAAGCCGGAGCTGACGGCGGAGGACGAGGAGAAGGTCCGCGCGCTGCTGGCCCGCCACGGCGAGCGCGACTCGCTCGGCTACTTCGCGCTGCGCCGCGACAAGAGCGTGCTGTTCTCGCCCACCGGCAAGGCCGCGATCTCCTACCGGGTGGTCTCCGGCGTGATGCTGGCCTCCGGCGACCCGGTCGGCGACGTCGAGGCCTGGCCGGGCGCGATCAAGGTGTTCATGGCCGAGGCCCGCGAGCACGCCTGGGTGCCGGCCGTGATGGGCTGCAGCGAGGTCGGCGGCGAGGTCTGGACCCGCGAGGCGGGCCTGGACGCGCTGGAGCTGGGCGACGAGGCGATCGTCGACACCGCCACCTTCTCGCTGGCCGGCCGGGCCATGCGCAACGTCCGCCAGATGGTCAAGCGGATCGAGCGCAACGGCTACTCCTGCCAGGTGCGCCGGGTCTCCGACCTCACCGCGGACGAGAAGTACCGGATCGCCGACGCCGCCGCCCGCTGGCGCGGCACCGACACCGAGCGCGGCTTCTCGATGGCCCTCGGGCGCTTCGGCGACCCGCTGGACGACGACTGCGTGGTGGTCACCGCCCACAAGGCCCCGGAGGAGGGCGAGAGCGGCGACGACCTGAAGGCCGTGCTGCACTTCGTGCCCTGGGGGCCGGACGGCATCTCGCTGGAGCTGATGCGCCGCGACCGCGCCGCCGACCCGGGCCTGAACGAGCTGCTGATCGTGGCCGCCCTGCAGGCCGTGCCCGCGATGGGCGTGCGCCGGGTGTCGCTCAACTTCGCGATGTTCCGCTCGGCGCTGGCCCGCGGCGAGCGGATCGGCGCCGGCCCGGTGCTGCGGGCCTGGCGGGGACTGCTGGTGTTCCTCTCGCGCTGGTTCCAGATCGAGTCGCTGTACAAGTTCAACGCCAAGTTCCAGCCCGAGTGGGAGCCGCGCTTCCTGGTCTTCCCGAACACCCGGGACCTGCCGCGGATCGGCTTCGCCGCGATGCAGGCCGAGGCCTTCATCACCCTCGGCATGCCGCGCTTCGGCCTCCGGCGCCAGCGGGAGGGCCTGATGCCCACCCCGGGTGCCCGGGAGGTCACCGAGGCCGCCTGAGGCACCGCCGTCGCGAACGGGGCCCCCGCCGAGCATGCTCGGCGGGGGCCCCGTTCGATAATGAGGGCATGAGCAACTCGCCGTCCTTCTCGCTGCCGGCCGGACTGCCGCGGCTCGACCGCTGCGCCGTGATGGGCGTGGTCAACGTCACGCTCGACTCCTTCTCGGACGGCGGTCTGTGGCACGACCCCGCCAAGGCGATCGCGCACGGGCTCGCCCTGCGCGCCCGCGGCGCGGACCTGGTGGACGTCGGGGGCGAGTCCACCCGGCCCGGTGCGCAGCGGGTGCCCGAGGAGGAGGAGCTGCGCCGGGTGCTGCCGGTGGTGCGCGAGCTCGCCGCCGCCGGGATGGTGGTGTCCGTCGACACCATGCGGGCCTCCGTCGCCGAGCAGGCCGTCGAGGCCGGCGCCGCGATCGTCAACGACGTCTCCGGCGGGCTGGCCGACCCGGCGATGGCCCGGGTGGTCGCCGACACCGGCGCGCCGTTCGTGGTGATGCACTGGCGCGGCCAGTCCGCGGACATGGAGCGGCTGGCGGTCTACCGGGACGTGGTGGCGGACGTGGTCGCCGAGCTGACCGTCCGGGTCGACGCGCTGCTGGCGGCCGGGGTCAAGGAGGACCAGCTGATCCTCGACCCGGGGCTCGGCTTCGCCAAGACCGCCGAGCACAACTGGGCGCTGCTCGGCCGCCTGGACGCGCTCACCGCGCTCGGCCGTCCCGTCCTCGTCGCCGCATCGCGCAAGCGGTTCCTGGGTACGCTGCTCGCCGACCCGCAATCCGGGGCGCTGCGCCCGGCCAGGGAGCGCGACGACGCGACCGCCGCGGTGTCGGCGCTGTCGGCCCAGGCCGGCGCCTGGGCGGTGCGGGTGCACGACGTGTCCGGCACGGCGGATGCCGTCCGGGTGGTCGCGGCCTGGCAGCACGCGGCCCGACAAGGGGTGAGGGAGGGTCTGTGACAGGTGACGGCAGGCTGAGCGGCGGGACGGCCGGTCGGGCCCGCGAGGCGGACCTGGAGGCGGTGCTCGCGGCGAACCGGGCGCTCTACCAGGCGCTGGAGGAGGGGGACCTGGAGGCGGTCGAGGACGCCTGGCTGGGCGCCGCGGACGCGGACGACAAGGGCGGCGTGGTGTGCGTGCACCCCGGCTGGCCGGTGTTGCGCGGGCGGGCGCAGGTGACCCGCTCGTACATGCTGATCATGATGAACACGGAGTACATCCAGTTCTTCCTGACCGATGTCGAGGCCGAGGTCCACGGAGATGTGGCCCTTGTCACGTGTACCGAGAACATCCTCTCCGGCGGCGAGGCGGAGGAGGAGGGCGAACTCGGCCCGCTGGTCGGCGGAAAGGTCGTCTCGACCAATCTGTTCCGCCGCACCCCGGCCGGGTGGAAGCTCTGGTCGCACCACGGTTCACCCGTTCTGACCAGCGGCGACGAGGACGACGAGGACTGATCGGGGCCGCCTCGGGGAAATGCCCTCGGGAGGTCGCCCAGGAATTTCCGAGTGGTCACCGAACGTTCACGTCAATCGCCATTCCGGTGCGCGTGGCGACGGTTCGTGCCGGGTAGGACGGTCAGACGTTGTCAGCACCCGCGGGTAGATTCGAAACGGAGTGGCGGGTGTGCTGCCCGCCTTCGCCCTGCCCGTCCATGCCATTCTCCGGGTGGGGCCCGTCCGACTGGGAGCAGTGATTCGTTTGCTGGACCGCATCACCCTGCGGGGTCTGCGTGCCCGGGGGCACCACGGCGTCTTCGAGCGCGAGCGCGTCGAGGGCCAGACCTTCGTGGTCGACCTCGTGCTGTACCTGGACACCCGCCCCGCCGCGGCCGGCGACGACCTCACCCGCACGGCGCACTACGGCATCGTGGCCGAGGAGGTCACCGCGATCATCGCCGGGGAGCCGGTCGACCTGGTCGAGACCCTGGCCCAGCGCATCGCCGACCAGTGCCTCAAGCACGACGCGGTCGAGGAGGTCGAGGTGACGGTGCACAAGCCGGACGCCCCGATCACCGTGCCGTTCGACGACGTGACCGTGACCATCCACCGGGGCCGTGCGTGACCGCCGTCGCGCGCCGCGTTCCAGTCGCAGAGCCCCGTTTGCCTTAGTAGAGGACGTCCGATGAGTACGAGTGACCCGACCGCCTCGCCGACCACGTTCGACCTGGAGAGCCGGGTGGACTCCGCCGACACCACACTGCACAGCCAGCGCTGCGCCGTGATCGCGCTCGGCAGCAACCTGGGCAACCGCCTGGACACCCTCCAGGGCGCCGTCGACGCTCTCGCCGACACCCCCGGGCTCAAGATCAAGGCCGTCTCCGCGGTCTACGAGACCGAGGCCGTCGGCGGGCCCGAGGAACAGCCCAACTACTACAACGCCGTCGTCGTGCTGCGCACCTCGCTGCCCCCGCGCGACCTGCTGGAGCGCGGCAACGCGATCGAGGACGCCTTCGGCCGGGTCCGGACGGTGCACTGGGGTCCGCGGACCCTGGACGTCGACATCCTGGCCTACGAGGGCGTGCTCAGCGACGACCCGCAGCTGCTGCTGCCGCACCCGCGCTCGCACGAGCGGGCCTTCGTGCTCGCCCCCTGGCTGGACGCCCAGCCGGAGGCCGAGGTGCCCGGGCACGGGCAGGTCGGCGAGCTGCTGGAGGCGCTCGGCGGCCCGGGCGCGCAGGGCGTCCGGCGACGGGACGACATCCGGCTGACGCTGCCGGAGTGACCGGCCGCGCCGGGGGCCCGGCCGGGGAACTCGGCCGGGGGGCCCGGCCGTCCGAGTAGGTGTCCGCCGTTCGCGCGGGTGTCCGCCCGGTCGGGCCCGGTACGGTGGCCTGGCGCTGCCGCACCGGGTCACCGGGCGACGGCCGGCTCTGGTAACCCCGGGAAGGACCCCCTCCGAGTGAAGCTGCTTCGCCTCCGCCTGCTGGTCGGCATCACCGCTGTCACCACGGCGCTGTCCTGGGCCGGTGCCAAGCTGTGGGCCTCCCTGGACACGCTGCCGGCCGTGCCGGTCGCGGCCCCGGTGGTGCTGGCGGCGGTGGCGGTGATCCTGCTGGCGACCGCGCTCTCGCTGCGGGCCCGGCTGAAGGCGGTGCGCGAGCGGCAGCCCGGCGCGAAGGGGGTCGACCCGCTGCTGGCGGCCCGGGCGGTGGTGCTGGGACAGGCCAGCGCGCTGGTCTCGGCGGTGGTCACCGGCGTCTACGCGGGTGCGGGGATCTTCCTGCTGGGCGAGCTGGACGTGTCGGCGCGCAAGGACCAGGCCGTCACGGCCGGGCTCGCGGTGCTGGCTGGGGCCGCGGTGATCGCGGCGTCGCTCTGGCTGCAGCACGTGTGCAAGCTGCCGGAGAACCACGACGATCCGGGCGGTCCGGCGCCTTCGCACCGCTGAGCAGGGATTTTTTCGTGATCTTGCGTGAAACGCCGGGCACGCGCGGTAAAACCTGCACCCTGTCAAGGGCGGAAGCGGACCCTGGGCTGACACGGCCCCAATTCGCACGCTAGTTTCTTGGCATGTCTCGCGGACGCCACCGTCATTCCTCCGTCCTCGGCCGGATCTTTCCCCCCACCGCCGCCGGCGTGCTGCTCGTAGCCGCGCTGGCCGCTCTGCTTTTCAGTCAGGACACCATCCTGGTGCGCTCGGTGGGTGTCGCGGCGGTGATCGCGACACTCGGCTTCGCGCTGCTGCTGCGCCAGCGGGACAAGGCGGCCCGGGCGGCCGCCGAGATGGCCGCCGCGCAGCGGCTGCGGGCCGAGGAGCGGTTCGAGGAGCAGCTGGCGGAGGCGGAGTACGCGGCGGAGGTCGCCGAGGAGCGGGCCACCCGGTTCGGGCGGCGGCTCACGGCGGAGAAGTCGCGGCTGGCGAAGGCCGAGACCGAGATCGCCCGGCTGCTGCGGGAGCGGGCCGTGGCGGTGGCCGAGCAGGCGCTCAAGGAGGCCGAGGCGGCCCAGCGGGCGCTCGCCGCGAGCCGTCCCAAGTACCCGGCCAGCCCGGCCGCGTTCGTCCGGGCCGCGGCCGTGCTGCGGCTGCTGGAGCGGCGGGCGGCGGCACAGGAGGAGCAGCGGGAACGGACGGCGGGCGCGGAGGTCGCGCTGCGGGCGCGTACGGCGCCTGTCGCGCAGGCTCCGGCCCCGGCACCCGCGCCCACCCCGGTGGCGCCCGCAGTGCCGGCTCCGGCGGCTCCTGCGGTGCCCACCCCGGAGCAGGCTCCGGTGGCCGAGGCCCCGGCGGCCAAGACGCCGGTGCAGCCCGCGCCGGTGCGTCCGGCGCTGACCGCCGCGGTCGGGCAGCTCGGCGGGACGCCGTCCGCCCCGGCCGCGACGCCGTCGGCGTCGTCGCCGTCGGTTCCGCCGACGGCGGTGGAGCGGCAGCGGCCGCGTCCGGCGCGCGGGCAGGGCTTCAGCTTCTTCGGCCGCAACGCGGGCGCGGGCGCGGCCGTACGGGCGGCGGCCCCGGCACCGGCGGTGGGCAGCATCGCCGAGCTGGGGGAGCGTACGGACCTGGCGGACGTGGTGGGCGACGAGGCGGTGGCCGCGCAGGCGAAGGCCGAAGCGCAGGAGGCCCGGGCGGCCGCGGCCGACCCGCAGGCGCCGCAGCCGGCGGACGAGACGGCGCCGGGCGCACCCGAGGTGGTGGACCTGACCCCGGAGGACGAGACCGAGCTGATCCAGCTGCCGGAGCTGCGCGCCTCGCGCTGAGCCCCGGGCGGGCGGCTCGCGAAGATCGAGAACGGAAGCGGCGCGGGAGGTCGGTGTGACCGACTTCCCGCGCCGCGGTGTTCCGGGTGTTCCGCCGAGGCCCGGCGGGGCGTCAGAGCTGGACGCCGAAGTCCTGGGCGATGCCGGCCAGGCCGGAGGCGTAGCCCTGGCCGACGGCGCGGAACTTCCACTCGCCGCCGTTGCGGTAGAGCTCACCGAAGATCATCGCGGTCTCGGTCGCGGCGTCCTCGGAGAGGTCGTAGCGGGCGATCTCGGCGCCGCCGGCGGCGTTCACCACGCGGATGTAGGCGTTGCGGACCTGGCCGAAGCTCTGGCCGCGGGCGACGCCGTCGTAGATGGTGACCGGGAAGGTGATCTTGACCGCCTCGGCCGGCAGGCCGGCCAGGTTGACGTTGATCGACTCGTCGTCGCCCGCGCCCTCGCCGGTGCGGTTGTCGCCGGTGTGCACGACGGTGTTGTCCGGGCTGCTGGTGTTGTTGAAGAAGACGAAGTGCCCGTTCGACAGCACCTTGCCGTCCGCGTTCAGGACGATCGCGCTGGCGTCGAGGTCGAATTCGGCGCCGGTCGTGGTCCGGACGTCCCAGCCCAGGCCGACGCTGACCGCGGACAGGCCGGGGGCCTCCTTGGTCAGCGAGACGTTGCCACCCTTGGAGAGGCTCACTGGCATGGCGATTGCAGTCCCTTCGTTCGCTTTTCCCGGGACAACGCAATAGTCCGGTGGGTTGGTTCCGCGAAGTTCGTGAATTCTTCGTGCCTGCCTTTGCCGGTCAATGCCGGGCAAAGGTGGGGCAATACCCGGGTCAGACCCGGGGGAACCGTCCCTGCAGCGACCAGATGTTCGGATTGTCGGCCAGTTCGGGGTGCATATCGAAGAGGTCGGCGAGGGTGTCCTGGAGGAAGTCCCGGGCCTCGCGCCGCAGCTCGCCGTGGCGGACCACGGCGGGCGGCTCGTCCGGGAGCCAGGTCGCGGTGATCTCGACCCAGTTGAAGCGGCGGGCGAACCGCAGCAGCTCGGTGTTCTGGGTGAAGTCGAGGTCGGCGGTCTGCACCCGGGCGGCCCGGCCGCCGTCCGGGTCGCGGTCCAGCTCTTCGGCGATGTCGCACAGCGCCCAGGCGAAGTCGAGCACCGGCACCCACCCCCAGGCGGTGGACAGCTCGGCGCCCTCGGCGTCCAGGTAGACGTCGCCGCAGAACAGGTCGTACCGCAGCGCGCGCACCGGGGCGGAGCGGTAGTCCGTCTGCGGGGGGTCGGGGAAGCGGTTGGAGAGGGAGTAGCCGAGCTCGATCACGTACGCCATTGTCCGGGCTGCGGGCAGCGGTGCGGAACCGGGCCGTCGCCCGTCGCGATAACCGGGTGACCGGGCGGGGCGGGCGCGGGATGATGGACGCATGCCCGAGCCCATCCGCGTACGGGGGTCGGTGGTCGTCCCCGACGCCGAGCTCGTCTGGCGCTTCTCGCGTTCCTCCGGCCCCGGTGGCCAGCACGTCAACACCTCCGACAGCAAGGTCGAGCTGCGCTACGACCTGGCGGCGTCCAAGGCGCTGCCCGAGGTGTGGCGCCAGCGCGCGCTGGAGCGGCTGGCCGGGCGGCTGGTGGACGGCCGGGTGCTGGTGATCCACGCCTCGGAGTTCCGCTCGCAGTGGCGCAACCGGGAGGCGGCCGCGGCCCGGCTGTCGGCGCTGCTGACCGAGGCGTGCGCGCCGCCGCCGAAGGCTCGCCGGGCGACCCGGCCGAGCCGGGGGATGGTCGAGCGGCGGCTGTCCAGCAAGCGGCACCGCTCCGAGCTGAAGCAGGGGCGGCAGGCGCCCAGGGGCGAGTAGCCCGCCGTGCGGGGCGGCTCAGCCGAGGGTGCGGTAGCCGCCGCGGAAGTAGAGCAGCGGGCGGCCGGCCGGGTTGGGCACCGTGGCCTCCAGGACGCGGCCGAGCAGCAGGGTGTGGTCGCCCGCCGGTATCCGCTGCTCGGTGCGGCACTCGACGGTGGCGAGCGCGCCGTCGACCAGCGGGGCGCCGGAGCGCGGGCCGCGGCGGTGCGGGGTGTCCGCGAACAGCAGCCGGTCGCTGAGCCGGCCCTTCATGGCGAAGCGGGAGCCGAGTGCCTTCTGCCCCTCGTCGAGCAGCGAGACCGCCCAGGTGTCGGTCCGGGAGAGCACCTCGTCCATCCGGGAGTCCTCGCGGACCGAGATCAGCACCAGCGGCGGTTCCAGCGACACCGAGAGGAAGGACGTGGCCGTCATGCCGGCGTCCTCGCCGTCCTCCGGGTCGTGGACGGTCACGAGGCTCACGCCGGAGGCGAGCTGGGAGAGTGCGGCCCGGAATTCGTCGGGCGTGGCGTGGGGGGCAGCTTCGGGCTGCGGGGACGGGTACACGTACCGCACGGTAGTCGGCGGCCACCGGAATCGGCATCGGGCCGAGGTCGTAGGACCATCGGTGCAGTGGCGGGTTACGGCTGGCGACGGGGCTCACTCTCAGGAGTGAAGCGAGACGTCTGCCGGGCGGCAGTCGACTTCAGCGCGGGGCCGATGCGGTCGACCACGTGAAATGTTCCGATAGCGCTTTATGTCCCGCTATGGGGCGGATGAGCTGATTAAGGGTGCATTAGTGCCGTGTGATTTAAGTCACAAGTGGCAGCCTATTGCTGACCGAGCGTGCCGAACGCTGTGCTCCCTGTGATTCAGTTCTTCTGGCAATCGGACGATAACCAATCAAGAACTATCCGAAGCAGCCGGGGAGCCCCCGCATGGAAGCCGAGTCGGAGCCGTACGTCCGTCTCGCGACCCTCCGCACCTTGCACCGGGTCGTGGCGGACCTCAACGCTGCCCGCAGCCTGGCGGGCACGCTGCAGGCCGTCGTCGAGGGCGCGGTGCACGGGCTCGGCTTCGACGCCGCCGCGGTCAGCCTGGTCCGCCCGGACGGCGACCTCGTGGTGGCGGCCGTCTGGGAGCTGGAGGAGAGCACCATGGGCGGCCCCTCCGTCCTGCTCGGCCAGGTCGGCTCACGCGAATCCTGGGACCGGCTGCTCGGCGTCAGCGACCACTGGGGCACCCTGCGCTTCCTTCCGTACGACCGCGGCTGGGCCGTCGCCAGCGACATCCCGCGCTGGATCGGGGAGGGCCCGCTGCCCGTCTACGCCAACGACTGGCACCCCGCCGACGGCCTGCTCGCCCCGATGTACAGCGCCGGCGGCGACCTGCTCGGCGTCCTCTCGGTGGACCGCCCGCGCAGCGGCAAGCGGCCCGGGGCGTGGACCCGCGAGGCACTGGAGATGTTCTCGCTGCAGGCCTCCATCGCGATCGGCAACGCCCGGCTGCGGGCCGAGATGCAACGCGCGCTGGCCCGCCTGGAGAAGGAGCAGCAGGCGCTGCGGGCCAGCGAGGAGAGCTTCCGCCAGGCCTTCGAGTACGCGCCCAGCGGGATGGCCATCACCGAACTGCACGGCGCCGGGCGCGGCCAGCTGACCAGGGTCAACGACGCGCTCTGTCGCCTGCTCGGCCGCCCCCGCGCGGTGCTGCGCCAGCAGAGCTTCGTCGACCTCGTCCACCCCGAGGACCGGGCCCTGCTGGAGCGCACCAGCGCCGAGAGCGGCCGGGCGGAACTCCGGCTGTCCCGGCGGGACGGCGGCTACCAGTGGGTGTGCCTGCGCAACTCGATCGTGGCGGACGCGGCCGAGGGCCCGAGCTTCCTGCTCACTCACGTCGAGGACATCGAGGACCGCAAGCGGCACGAGTTCCAGCTCGCCCACCGGGCCAGCCACGACGCGCTCACCGGCCTGCCGAACAGTGCCGAACTGAAGTCCCGGCTGGCCCGCCGGCTCTGCGGCGAGCCGCAGACCGTCGGGGCCGCCGCCGGGCCGGACGAGTCGGCCTACCCGGCGCCGTACGGCTACCCGGCCGACTCCTACAGCGCGCACGCCGCCTACGACCGGCTGGAGGGCGCGGACCGGTACGCCGGGCCGGTGCACGGCTACGGGATGCCCGAGGGCGGCCCGCTGCCCGGCCTCGCCCCGGGCTACGGGGAGCACGTGCACGCGGTGGTCCCGGCCGACCAGGGCCCGGGCGGCGAGGCGTGGTCCGCCCCGTTCCGCTCCGGCGCGGCGGCCGCCCTGGCGGACAAGGGACTCGCGGTGCTCTTCTGCGACCTGGACGGCTTCAAGTCGATCAACGACCGGTTCGGCCACAACGCGGGCGACGCGGTGCTGGTCGAGGTGGCCCGGCGGCTGAGCCAGGCCGTCCGGGACGGCGACACGGTGGCCCGGCTCGGCGGCGACGAGTTCGTCGTGCTGGCCGACGGGATCGGCCGTGAGGAGGCCAAGGACCTGGCCCACCGGTTGCGCAACGCGATCATCCCGCCGATGCGGATCGACGGGAGGGCGATGCGGGTCGGGGTGAGCCTCGGGATCGGCTGGGCGGGCTGCGGGATGAGCATCGAGGAGGTGCTGCACACCGCGGACGAGCGGATGTACGACGAGAAGCGGGCCCGGGGCGGCGCGGTGCGCGGCGCGCGGGGCGAGCGCTCGCACCGGCGGGCCGGCTGAGAGCGCGCCGGGCGGCCCAGGTTACCCACGGGTTGTCAAGGGCTCTTTTCCGGCTGTCGCGTAGGGCAGGTAGGGTTCCCGGGTACGACAGCGTCCATGATCTGCGCCGGCGGCCCGCAGCCCCGCGGCGCGAACCGGATGGGGGAGTTGACCACCGTGACGACCGCCGGCAACAACGGAGTGCCCGAGGGCCAGGGGGGCGGTGCCCCGCAGGACGACGACCCGTTCGGCTACCTCTACCGCCCGGCCGAGGGCTCCGCCGGGCAGTCGGCCGAGCCGCAGCAGGGTGTGCCCCGGACGTCGTACAGCCGCCCGATGGAGGTCGGCCGGGCGCAGTACGGCCAGCAGCCCTACCAGCCGCGGCCGCAGCAGGCCCCCTACGGCCAGCAGGGCGGTCCGCAGCAGGGCTACCCCGGTGGCCAGCTGTACCAGCACCAGCAGCAACAGCAGCCCGAGTACGGCAGCGCGCCCACCCAGCAGACCCGTTACGCCGAGCACTCCCGGCCGCAGCCGGGGGAGGAGCGGCCGAGCGGCGGCCGGAGCAAGGGCGCGGTGATCGGCGCGGTCGCGGTGGTCGCGGCCATCGCGATCGGGGCCGGGATCGCGCTCTCCACGGGCGACCCGGAGACCGACAAGACCGCCAAGGGCGGCGCCCAGACCTCCGCCGCGGTTTCCCCCACCACCTCGGCGTCCGGCAGTTCGTCCCCGACCGCCTCGCCCTCGGCGAGTGCCACCGTCGCGGCCGGCCCGTTGACCGTGGACGCGGGCCAGCTGCAGGCCCAGAACGCGCCGTCCGGCAACGGCATCAAGGGGAGCAAGTCCGCGGACGGCAGCTACCTGACGCTCCAGCCGGGCGGCTCGGTGACCTGGAACGGCGAGATCGCCACGGCCGGGACGTACAAGCTGACCGTGCACTTCAACAACGTCGGCGCGGACCTCAAGGGCGCGGCCTCGGTGAACGGCAAGGACTGGCCGAGCGGGCTGCTGTTCAAGAACTTCGGGTCCAGCAAGGATCCGGCGGCCGCCTGGTACAACACCTGGATACTCCCGCAGTTCCAGGCCGGGCCGAACAGCGTCGTCATCACCGTGCCGTCCGGGTCGATCCTGATCGACCAGATCACCGTCGAGCCGAACGGCTGAGCAACCGAGCCGGCCCGCACGACGGCCGCCCGTCCCCAGGGGGAAGGGCGGCCGTCGTGCGTTCTGGAGGCCGTCAGCCGGGCTTCACCACGTCGAAGCGCTCGCCGCCGAGGACCCACCGGCCGCGGCGCATGACGGCGACCAGGTCGTGGTTCTCGGAGTCGAGGACGACGAGGTCGGCGTGCTTGCCGGTCTCCAGCGAGCCGATCGAGTCGGCGAGGCCCAGCAGGCGGGCCGGGGTGGTGGACAGCGATTCGACGGTCTGGTTCAGGCTCAGGCCGTTGACGGTGAGCGAGCGCTTGAACGCGACGTCCAGGGTGAGGGTGGAGCCGGCGATCGCGCCGCCCTCGACCAGCCGGGCGACGCCGTCCTTGACCTCGACCTGGAGGGGGCCGAGGGGGTAGAGGCCGTCGCCCATGCCGGCGGCGCCCATGGCGTCGGTGATCAGGGCGAC
>NZ_JBIUUS010000035.1:0-72156 GCF_044742585.1 Kitasatospora sp. NPDC087861 | reverse complement strand
ATCCTCCGGTGCCTCGCCGGCGTCGAGGCGAGCACCGGCCCTGACCTCGCGCTGTCGCACGAGTCCGTGCGCAACGGCGTGCGCGGCCTCCCCGATCTGTTCGGCCGACTTCCGGAGCTCGAGGCGCTGCTCGTGTGACAGCGACCCGCGTCTGTGCCTGGTATGCGGCGTAAGGCGCTCCCGATTCCGCTCGGGGCCATCGTCGATGACCTGCACCGACGCGGACACGCGGACACCCATCTCGGACCGGCCAGGACACCGGAGGCGCGAACGTCATCGCGGGCGTCGCCTGGCGTGACGCGCTCGGCCCGGTGTCCGACAGACAGATCGGGATCTCGTAGGCGGCGGCATACTCCCGGGTGCTCGGCTCGAACCCGATCCTTCCCCCTCTCCCCCGGTGACGCGATTCCGCCGCTCCCGGGCGGCCACCGTTGACCGCCCGCCGCTCCCGGCGGTTGGCTCACCCCGAGCCGGCCGCCGGGGAGTTCGACGCGGCCCGGCAGAACCCAGGGGAGGGACCGGATGACCCGCACACGTTCCGTACCACGACTGCTGCGCGCGGCCGGCGCGCTGGCGGCGGCCGCGCTGGCCGCCGCCACGGTCGCGACGCCCGCCCAGGCGGACGCGCCGCGCGGCCGCACCGAGCGGGTGTCCGTCGGGCTCGGCCAGGCGCAGCCCGACGGACACTCGCAGGGCGCCGGCCTGAGCGCCGACGGCCGCTTCGCCGTCCTCACCTCGGAGGCCGCCAACCTGGTGCCCGGCGACACCAACGGCAAGTCCGACGTCTTCGTCCGCGACCTGTGGACCGGCCGGACCGAACGGGTCAACACCGGTCCGAACGGCACCCAGGCGGCCGACGGCTCCTACGACGCCGCGATCAGCGGCAACGGCCGCTACGTGGCGTTCAGTTCCTACGCCACCAACCTCACCCCCGGCGCGAACCTCGGCTTCGAGGACGTCTACGTCCACGACCGCTGGACCGGGACCACCGAGCTGGTGTCCACCGGCCACGACCCGGCCCGGACGCAGGAGGGCCGGCAGTCCGGCCATCCGTCGCTCAGCTGGGACGGCCGGTACGTCGCCTACCAGTCCAACCGCTCCGACCTGGCCCCCGGCACGGTCACCTGGACGGGTGGCAACATCTACGTCACCGACCGCTGGACCGGCGAGACCCGGGTGGCCAGCATCGGCGCGGACGGCACCGAGGCGAACGCCTCCTCCGCCTCCCCCGCGCTCAGCGCCGACGGCCGGTACGCCGTCTACTCCGCCCTGGTCTCGCACGGCGACGGCCCCTGGGCGCACCACTTCGAGGTCTACGTCCGCGATCTGGCGGCGGGCACCGAGACCCTGGTCAGCGTCGGGCTCCCCGGGACCACGACCACCGGCGACTCCTACGACGGGCAGATCACCGCCGACGCCCGCTGGGTCTACTTCAGCTCCACCGCCGAGAACCTGGTGCCCGGGGACACCAACAACGCCCAGGACGTCTTCCGGCGCGACCTGTGGACCGGCCGCACCGAGCGGGTCAGCGTGGCGCCGGACGGCTCGCAGACCGCGGGCAGCTCGGACCGGCCGTTCGTCGACGCCCTCGGCACCTCGGTGCTGTTCACCTCCGCGGACGGCACCCTCGTCCCCGGCGACACCAACCACGTCACCGACGTCTTCCTCCGCCACCTGCCGCTACTCTGACCCACGGCCGGCCTGACCCGCGCCCCGGCCGGCTTGACCCGCCCCACGCACCCCGCGCCGCGCCCGGTCGGGCCCGCCCCGCACACCCCGGGGCGGGCCCGGCCACGTTCAGCGGGCCGGCATCAAGTACCCCAACTGCGAGACCGCCGGCCACAGTTCGTCCGCGAGCCGGGCCGCACCGGCCACCGCGCCGACGAACACCTCGGGCGCACTCGCCGCGGCCACCAGCCCGCCCTTGGCCACCCCCGCCAGCCCGGCGACCAGCCCCGCCCCGGCCGCCGCCCAGACGCCCAGCGCGAGCAGCGCGCCCACGCCCAGCCCGGCCAGGAACAGCTCGCCCTCCCGGGTGAACAGCCGCCGGTCGCGCTGCACCGCGGTCGCCAGTTCGGGGAGCAGCGCCGGCCCGAGCGACCGGGCGCGCAGCCGGGCCGCGATCAGGTGGAGCATCGCCTCGCGGATCTTGTCGGGCAGTTGCACCGACTTCAGCGACACCCGGTGGATGTGGTACAGGACCAGCCCGTCGTAGCCGGGGCGCCCGTTCGCGGGCCGCGGGTAGTCCCGGAGGTCCACCCGGTTCGTGGGCCAGTAGCAGATCCAGTCGACGTAGGTGTCCCCGTTCACCTCGGTGACGTTGAGCGGCATCGGCAGCACCATCAGCCCCGCGCCGAGCCGCCAGTCGGTGCCCGCGCAGACCACCGTGTCGGGCAGTTGCCGGACGGCGGTCTGCTGCATGACAGCCAGCCGGTTCCCGATCATCCGTCCGCACGGGTCCCGCAACACCGAGATCTTGCCCTGGAGTTCGCGGTAGGTGTCGAGGGCGCCGTCCTCGGTGCCGACCTCCAGGGCCTCCAGCCGCAGCTCCGGGACGTGGTTCTGGATGCCGAGCATGTCGGGCTTGAGTGCCCCGCCGGGGGTGAGCTCGCGGATCGCCTTGACCAGCTTGACCGCCGGGGTGCTCTTGTCCTTGAGCATCCGGGTGATCGCT
Source organism: Kitasatospora sp. NPDC087861 (assembly GCF_044742585.1). Classification (NCBI taxonomy): domain Bacteria; kingdom Bacillati; phylum Actinomycetota; class Actinomycetes; order Kitasatosporales; family Streptomycetaceae; genus Kitasatospora; species Kitasatospora sp. NPDC087861. The sequence goes on along the minus strand of NZ_JBIUUS010000035.1, from coordinate 69,482 downwards.
TCGACCTTCGCCACCGGGAAGGTGTTGCGCAGGTCCTCCGAGAGCACCTGGAGCACCATGCGCAGCACCGGATCCGGCGGCTGCGGGGTGAGCCTGGCGTACGGCAGAGCGTCCTGCGGGTTCAGCTGGTCCCGGCGGGGCGTGCCCCACCACTCGCCGAGCCGGTCGAGCTGGAAGGTCACCCAGGTCGCGCCGGGGCGGGCCTCGAAGTCCGACCCGAAGTGATGGCGGACCCACAGCTCCGCGGCCAGGTACTCGAAGACCGTCGGCGGCTCCTCGCGCGGGCGGCCCAGCAGCCGGCAGGCGTCCTCGTCGCGCAGGAAGCTCACGCCATGTCCTTGAGCGGGCTGCTGACGGCGATGTCGGTGCCGGAGGTCGGGGTGTACTCGTTCCACTCGGCGATCAGGGTGCCCCGTCGGCCCGGGCGGCGGACGGGGAACGGCGTCAGGGTGCCGTCGTGCCGGTGGGTGAGGCCGGCCAGCAGCAGGTGCCGGCCGTCGTCCGGTACCCGCACCACCCGGGCGGTCTCCTGGATCCGGCGGTCGTCGTACTCGTCGACGACCACGACGGTGTCCGCCTCGAAGCCCGCACTGGACGCCACCGGCACCAGGACCGGCGCTCCCCCGGCGGCCGGTTCGACCACGGCGGCGCAGGTGGTCACCGCCTCGTCCTCCAGCAGTAGCGCGCTGCTGCCCGGGTTGGCCGGCGGGATGCCCGGGTAGTTCCGGTCGTCGTAGGCGGCGATCTCCCGGGCGATCGTCAGGTACGGATGGTCGGCGGGCAGCGGGGCGCCGTGGAAGCCACCCTCGGCGAAGCGCACCCAGGCCTCTTCCCAGCCCTTGCGCACGGTGAGCACCACCCGGGCGCTGCCCGCGCGCAGGAAGGCCTGCCGGTTGGCGTCGGGGTGGGTGATCCGGCTGACGAAGGCCCAGGCGGCGGGCGCGTCCCAGAAGTACGAGTAGAGGAAGGTGACGACGTTCTCCCACTCGATGGCCTGGTTGATGAAGGCCACCTCCGCCTCGTGCCCGAGCACCACCGCCCAGGCCGCGGCGCCCACCCCGACCCCGCCGGTGTCGTCGCCGGGAAAGCCGGCACCGTGGCGCAGCCGGCCGGGGTCCGCGGCGACGGAGGCCCTGAACGCATCCACCACCTCCTGCGGCATCACGTGGTAGTCCACGCCGAGCAGGAAGCGCAGCACGCCCTTCATGACCTCGTCGCTCTCCTCGCGCCGGAGCGTGAGGGTGTCCACGCCGTTCAGCCGGTCCCGCAGGGCGGCGGCGCGGGCGGCGAGGTCCTGCTGTTCGGCGTAGTACTTGGTCTGGGCGGCGTTGAACAGGGCCGACCAGACGCCGTTCTGCCACTGCCGCCGGGCCTCGTCGGTGGGTTCGACGACGGCGGTGAGGCTGAGCCAGGTCTGCCGGTTGTTGACCAGGTGGAGGCTCACCACGGACGGCCCGCCCGCGTGCTGCAGCAGCCCGCCGTTGGCCGGGTCGGCGAGATCGACCGGGCCGTGGGAGCCGAACGGCTCGTTCCACTCGGGGATGGTGCTGCCGAGCACCTTGAGGTTGTAGTGGTAGTCGCCGGTGCGGCTCTCGGAGGCGAACTGGAACCAGAGGTTCTTGATCCAGTACCCGTCCGGGATGGTGAGCGGCGGCGCGTCGTAGATGCCCGCGCCGTCGTTGTTCGGCGCGGTGGCGGAGACGTGGACGTCCGGGTGCGGGCCGGGGGCGAGCGACACCACGGCGCCGTACCGCTCGGCGAGCACCAGGTAGTGCGGCTGGCTCTCGCCGGCGCGGATCTCCTCGGTGATGTCCGAGTGCGGGACGTCGAACTGGAAGGGGCCCAGCTTCGACTCCAGCGCGTCGAGTTCGGCGTACGCCTCGCGCAGCGCACCGGCCGGTTCGGGGATCGCCAGGTCGTAGGTGAGGCGCAGCCCGGAGCGGTACAGCCGGACCCGCCACTTGCGCATCATGCTGAAGTAGTCGATCCGGATCGGGTCGGTGGGGCTGGCGTTCTTCAGCGTGCGGGTGGTGGTCTCCGAGGAGCCGGTCACGGTGGTCGTCGTGATGGTGACCTTGTGCTCCTGCTTGGTGCGCGAGGACGCCTTCTGGGTGACGGTGGTCGCGTGCTTGCGGCTGTCGGTGGCGGACTGGGAGTCGGAGCTCTGGCTGGTCATGCCGGAGGTGGCGGAGCCGGAGATCAGCGGGATCCCGCCGGAGACGGTGCCGGTGACGTTGAACTGGTTGCTGTGCTGGAGCTGGTTGGTGGTGGACTGGGCGAGTTCGGTGTTGTCGGTGACGCCGGTCTCGCTGACGTTCTCCAGCGAGTCGGTGACGATCGAGCTGAACTCCTTGGTGGTGACGGACCACTCCTTCTGGGAGACGGCGGTCTCCTCCAGCGGCGCGAGCGGGATGGTGGCGACGAGTTCGCCCCGCTCGATGCCGGCCGGGGCCATCTCCAGGCGCTCCAGGTTCATCATGCCGATCGGCGTGACCGCCGCGTTGCGGTCGTAGGCGGCGTTCGCGGCGGCGGCCCGGACGGCCAGCGCCAGGCCCTGCTCGGTGCCCGTGGCGCGGCGCACCCGCTCCAGCGCCTCGCCGAAGGCGCGCAGCGCGGTCCCGTCGACGGCCGCGAGGGCGGCGGTGCGCAGCGGACGCTCGGCGGGGTCGGCAGCCGTGGCGGCGAGCAGTTCCCAGGGCAGATCGACTGCCAACTGCTCGCGGACGGCGGCCACTTCGCCGGATCGCAGGTCGAGCCCGCGCAGGTAGGCGTGCCGGGCGAAGGCGGGGCCGTACTGCGGGGTGTCCACCCGCAGCGGGACGAGGGTGGCCTTCGGGATGCCGCGGGCCGAGTGGTCGAGCACCGGCGGCTGGCCGTCCGACCACGGCGGGGTCGGCGGTGCGGGCGGCGTCGCTGGCGCGGGCTGAGCGGGTGACGCGGGCTGAGCGGCTGGCGTCGGCGCTGTCGGCTGTGCGGGTGTCCCCGGGACTTGGTCTGGCATGGCGGTCCCCTCCGTCCGTCTGCTGCCCCGGGCCCTACCCGGGGCCGCTCCGGGGACGCGCCGTGACCGAACGGCTCGCGGGGCGCGCCGGGTTGTGCGGAGGTGCGGCACGGCTGCCGGGCCCGCCCGAGCGCCCTCGCCGCGGCGGACACGCCCGCTCGACGCCGCCGGGTTGACCGCCTGCCCCCGGGGCCTCAGAGCGTGAGTGCCCGCGCCGACGCCCCGATCGGCGCGGGGAGTTCGGTGTCGCCGCGCAGGTAGCGGTCCACCGCCGCGGCCGCCGCCCGCCCCTCGGCGATCGCCCACACGATCAGCGACTGCCCGCGCCCGGCGTCCCCGGCGACGAAGACGCCCGGCGCGTCGGTGGCGAAGCCGTCATCCCTGGCCAGGGCCCCGTCCGGGCCGGTGGCGAGGCCGAGCTGGGTGATCAGCCCCTGGTCCGGCTCCGGGCCGGTGAAGCCCAGTGCGAGCAGCGCCAGCTCCGCCGGGATGCTCCGCTCGGTGCCGGCCCGGGGGCTGCGGTCGGCCGGTTCGGCCTCGGCGAAGCCGACGGCGGCCAGTCGGCCGTCCGGGCCGGGCTCGAAGCCGACCGTGGTCGCCGCGAACACCCGGGGCCCGGCCTCCGCGGCTCCCGATTCCTCGTGCGAGGTGGTCTCCCGGTACACCTTCGGGTGGACCGGCCAGGGCTGCCCGGGCGCACGGCCGGCGGGCGGGCGCGGGTTGATGTCGAGCTGGGTGACGGACGCCGCGCCCTGGCGCAGCGCCGTCCCCAGGCAGTCCGCCGCGGTGTCCCCGCCGCCGACGATCACCACGTGCCGGCCCTCGGCGGACACCGGCGGGGCCGCGAGGTCGCCCTCGTCCACCCGGTTCGCCCAGGTCAGGTAGTCGATCGCCTGGTGCACCCCGGACAGCCCGCGGCCGGGCACCGGCAGCTCCCGGCAGGCGGCCGCGCCGACCGCCACCACCAGCGCGTCGCACCCGGCCCGCAGTTCCCCGGCCGCGACGTCCCGGCCGACGCACACCCCGGTGCGGAAGGCGGTGCCCTCGGCCCGCATCTGGTCCAGCCGCCGGTCCAGCCGGTGCTTCTCCAGCCGGAACGGCGGGATCCCGTAGCGCAGCAGACCGCCGGGCCGGTCGGCCCGCTCGTAGACCGTGGTGGCGTACCCGGCCCGGGTCAGCTGCTGCGCGGCGGCCAGCCCGGCCGGGCCCGAGCCGACCACCGCCACCCGCCGCCCGTCGGCCCGTTCGGGCGGCTGCGGCAGGTCCCAGCCCTGCTCCCAGGCCCGGTCGGTGATCGCCAGCTCCACGTTCTTGATCGTCACCGCCGCGCCGTCGATCGCCAGCACGCACGCGCTCTCGCAGGGCGCCGGGCAGAGCCGCCCGGTGAACTCGGGGAAGTTGTTGGTCGCCAGCAGCCGGGCGGCCGCGGCCCGCCAGTCGGCATCCGCCACCAGCCGGTTCCACTCCGGTACCAGGTTCCCCAGCGGGCAGGCGCTGTGGCAGAACGGCAGGCCGCAGTCCATGCACCGGCCCGCCTGCCCGCCCACGACCGGCAGCAGCGCCCCCGGCCGGTACACCTCGCGCCAGTCCCCCAGCCGCTCCTGCGCGTCCCGCCGCTCGCGCTCCGCGCGCGCGGTGGTGAGGAAAGCCATCCGGTCTGCCATCGCGGCCTCCGGCAGGGGCGTGCCGACATGGACCCGGCGGCACGCCCGGCGGACACGCCACCGTGTGGCCACCGTACGCCCCCGCCCGACCCGGCGGAAGTCGGCCGGGAGAGGTCCTGGTCAAGCGGGCGGGGGCAGGCCGTGCCCCGAGCCGGACGGCCGGATCCGGGCGGTGCCGCCGACCGAGTCACCCGACCCCGCGCACGCCGGGTTCCTCGGCGCCGGCGTCCAGTTCCTCGCCCTGCCGGAGCCGCGCGCCCGCCGCGCCGACACCGCCCGGACACCCGACCGCCGCTACGCCGGCCCCGGCCGTCCCCGGCCAATCCCTGACCCGCCGGAAACCGTCGTGGGCACGCCAGGGAGAATCAGAGCCATGACCCACACCGTGCTGATCGCCGAGGACGACCGGGCCATCCGCGACTCCCTCAGCCGCGCCCTCCAACTGGAGGGGTACCGGGTGAGCACCGCAGCGGACGGCGCCCAGACCCTGGCCGTCCTCAGCGAGCAGCGCCCGGATCTCCTGGTCCTGGACGTGATGATGCCCGGCCCGGACGGCCTGGAGGTCTGCCGCCGCCTGCGCGCCGACGGCGACCGCACCCCGGTCCTGATGCTCACCGCCCGGGTCGAGGTCCCGGACCGGATCGCCGGCCTCGACGCCGGGGCCGACGACTACCTGGTCAAGCCCTTCGACGTGGACGAGCTGTTCGCCCGCCTGCGCGCCCTGCTGCGCCGCAACCCGCCCGGGCCCGTCGCGGACGTCCTCACCGTGGCCGACCTGCGGGTCGAACCGCACGCCCGCCGGGCCTGGCGGGCCGGCCGGGAGCTGGAACTGTCCCGCACCGAGTTCGACCTGCTGGAGCTGCTGGCCCGGCACGCGGGCGCAGTGCTCGACCAGGCCACGGTCTACGAGCAGATCTGGGGCTACGACTTCGGCCCGGGCTCGAAGAACCTCGCGGTGTTCATCGGCTACCTGCGTCGCAAGCTGGACCGGCCCGGCCTCACGCCGCTGATCCACACCGTCCGCGGCGTCGGCTACACGCTGCGCGAGTCGTGACCGGCCCGGGCCGGCTGTGGCTGCTGCGGCGGCCGCGGCTGCTGTGGCCGCGCCCGGGTCTGCGCACCACCGTCTCGCTGGCCTTCGCCGCGATGGCCGCCCTGGTCGCGGTACTGATCGGCGCGCTCGGCTACCACTCCGCCGCCCGGCTGATCCGGGACGACGAGGCCGCCGACTTCACCGCGGCCGTCCAGGCGGTGCACCAGCAGGTCGGCCGGGAGAACCTGTTCCCCGGCGACTTCAACGGCACGGGCGGCCTGAGCGAGGAACTGCTGCGCCCGATCCGGGTCACCTCGCAGGCCCTCGGCCCCGATGGGGAGTTGCTGCCCGGTACCGTCCGGATCGACCTCCGGCCGACCCCGGACGACCGCGCTCTCGCCCGCTCCGACGCTCCCGGGCAGACCTCGACCGGGCTGCGGCACGTGCGCGGCGACACCTACCGGGTGGCGGTGATCGCGCTCGGCGGCGGCCGCGGTGCGGTCCAGATCGCCCAGCAGCTCGGCCCCACCGAGCACCTGCTGGCGACGCTCCGACTCCGGACGGCGGCCTCGGTGGCGGCGGTCGCGGTGCTCGCGGGCGGGGCCGGCTGGCTGCTCGCCCGGCGGATCACCGGCCGACTGGTCCGGCTCACCGACGCGGCCGAACTGGTCGCCGCCAGCGGGCGGTTGGACGTCCCGGTGCCGGCCGCCGGGACGGACGAGGTCGGCCGGCTCGGCCGGGCCTTCGACCGGATGCTGGGCCGGCTCGCCACGGCCAAGGAGAACCAGCGCCGGCTCGTCCAGGACGCCGGGCACGAGCTGCGCACCCCGCTGACCAGCCTGCGCACCAACCTGTCGGTGCTGCCCAGCCTGGACCGCCTGCCGCCCGCCGAACAGACCGCGCTGATGGCCGATCTGGCCGAGGAGGCCAGGGAGTTGACGCTGCTGGTGGAGGAGCTGGTGTCCCTCGCCGCGGAGCGGAAGGCGGACGAGCAGCCGACCGAGCTGGTGCTGGCCGAGCTGGTCCGCGAGGCCGCCGCGCAGGCCCGGCGGCGCAGCGGCCGGGAGATCACCGTGGACGCCGACGACACCGTGGTCAGCGCCCGCCCGGACGCACTCGCCCGGGCGGTGGGCAACCTGCTGGACAACGCCGCCAAGTTCGACCCGGCCGGGACGGCCCCGATCGAGGTGGTGGTGCGCGGCCGCCGGGTCGAGGTGCGCGACTGCGGGCCGGGGATCGACGAGGCCGACCTCGCCCGGGTCTTCGACCGCTTCTACCGGGCCACCGCCGCGCGCAGCCTGCCCGGTTCGGGGCTTGGTCTGGCCATCGTGTACGAGGTCGCCCGCTCGCACGGCGGCTCGGCCTTCGCCGCCAACCGGGACGGCGGCGGCGCGGTGATCGGCTTCACCCTCGGTTCCTGACCCGCGACGCCGACGGGCCCCGGTGCGCCCGGCACCGGGACCCGCTGTCACCTCGGTCGGCGTCACACCCGTAGGCGTCACACCGCCGCGAGCAGCCCCCGTCCGAGCCAGTCGGCGTTGTCCTTCACGCCCGGCAGGACGAAGAAGTAGCCGCCGCCGGTCGGCGAGATGTAGTCGACCAGCGGCTCGTCGATGAGCCGGGTCTGGGTGGCCTCGAACTGCCGCACCACGTCCTGCTGGTAGCAGCAGAACACCAGGCCCATGTCCAGGTTGCCGGCCTTGTCGACACCCCGGTCGTAGTTGAAGCCGCGACGCAGGATGCGCGAGCTGTCGGTGTCGGCGGTGCGCGGGTTGGCGAGCCGGATGTGCGCCTTGAGCGGGATCGCCTTGCCGTCCGGGTCCTTGCCGTAGTCCGGCGCGTCGGTCTCCTGGTGGCCGTCCAGCGGGGCGCCGGTGTCGCGGCGGCGGCCGAACATCTTCTCCTGCTCGGCGAGGGTGACGCGGTCCCAGAACTCGATCAGCATCCGGATGATCCGGATCACCTGGTAGCTGCCGCCGGTGGCCCAGGCGGGCTCGCCGATCCCGTCGGTGACCCAGATCAGCCGGTCCATCTCGCGGGCGGAGGTGGTGTCCGGGTTGACGATGCCGTCCTTGAAGCCGAGCAGGTTGCGCTGGGCGCCGTCCGGGCGGGACTGGTTCTGGAAGCCGTCGATCCGCCAGAGGATCTGCATCGCACCGCGGGTGTGCCGGGTGAGGTCGCGCAGCGCGTGCAGCACGGTGTCCTGCCGGTCGGCGCATATCTGCAGCGAGAGGTCGCCGTGGAGTTCGGCGGCCTGCAGGTTGTCGTTGGGGAAGGTCTTCATCGGGGCCAGCTTGGTCGGCTTGGCCTTGGCCAGCCCGTACCGGTCGTCGAACAGCGAGGCGCCGACGCCGACCGTGACGGTCAGGTTGTCGGTGGGCACGGTGGGGCCGAGGATGCCGCTGTCGGCGGGCGGGGCGCCGACGCCGAGGTCGGGCGGGGTGCCGCCGGCGGTGAGGAAGCGGATGCGCTCGGTCAGGGTCCTGAGGAGATCCTCCAGCGCCTTGCGGTCCTGGGCGATCACCTGGCAGGAGATGAAGGCCGCGTAGCCCGGGGCCGGGGTGGTGACGCCGGCCTGGTGGTCGCCGTGGAACGGGACGGCCCCGCTCTTCGCCTGGTGGCTGTCCCCCGCGGCGGCCGGATCGGCGGCCAGGGTGAAGGCCCCGCCGGCGATCACGGCGGCACCGGCGCCGGCGCCGAGCGCGGCCCGGACGAAGCTGCGGCGGGCCGGGCCGGCCGGGCAGCCGCCCTCGGCGGCGGCCGGGGCGGGCGCCGCGGCGTGCGGGAACGGGCAGGAGCCTCCGGTGGCAGCGGTGTGGTCGGTCATCAGGCGGCCTTCCGGATCTCGAGCAGGGCGGGGATGGGGGCGAGGTCTTCGAGCAGTTCGCCGGTGGCGCCGTCGAGCTGGCGGCGGGCATCGGCGGGGATCTGCTCCAGCGGGGTCCAGCCCGCGGGCCCGTGGGCGGCGGCGACCAGGTCGCCGACCCGCTTCATCCCGGCGTTGACCCGGGTGAGCAGCTGCGGATCACGCTCGTCGAGCAGCGGCTGCAGGACGGTCAGCAGTTCCTGGGTGCCGACCAGGTTGGCCTGGGTGGTGGCCAGGTTGGTGCCGCTGCCCTGGTCGGTGTCGCCGGTCAGCTCGAACTGGAGGGTGTTCTCCAGGATCTCGTGGGCGCGCAGCGGGAGGTCGCCGGGGTCGAAGTCCTGGCCGGGGAAGTCCTGCCCCAGCTTGGCGACGTCGGCGGTCAGCTGGTCGGCGACGGGCGTCAGGTCGGCGGCGGACTGGCCGTGCCAGAGGCCGTACTCCAGGCGCAGGAAGCCGGTGAAGTCCTTGTCCTGGATCTTGTCGGCGAGACCGTCGGGGCGGCCGTCGATCCTGCCGTCGAGGTCGGCGAAGGTGCCGTAGGCGGCGCCGAGCGAGGCGTACTGGAGGTGGGCGGTGAGCCAGTCGGCCCTGGCGGTGGCGAGGTCGCCGCCGTGGACGTCGGCCTGGAGCTTCTGGGTCTGGGTCAGCAGGGTCGCCAGGCCCTTGTTGACGTAGTCCTTGTAGGTGTCGAGCGGGCCCTTGAGGTCGTCCTCGGCGACCGGCTTGACGGCCTTGACCTCGCCGCCGCCGGTGACGTGCACGGAGGCCGAGGTGACGGACTTGCCGCCGGTGGGCACGCAGCGCCAGGCGTAGTCGCCGGAGCCTATGGTCGCGGTCAGCGCGCGGGTGGTGCCGGGGGCCAGGCCCTCGATCTCGCCGTAGACGGCGCCGCTGGCCGGGTTGACCAGGTAGACCTCGGAGACCTTGTCGCCGGTGTTGTGCATCTGGAACACCTGCTGGCCGGGCACCGGGGTGGTGAAGCCCTTGCCGCACTCCTGCTCGGAGACGGAGACGGTGGCGGTGCTGTCCTGCTTGCCGCCGCTGACCGCGATCACGGCCCCGGCCACCACGACCGGCACCGCGACCAGCGCGGTCGGCAGGACCCAGCGCGGCCGCCCGGAGCGGACCGGCTCGGCCTGCCCACCCGTCTCGGCCGGCTCCGCCGTCGCCGCTGTCCCCGCCGTCGCCGTCCCGGCGGCCGGAGCGGCCTTGCCGCCGCGGACGCCCTCGACGAACAGCGTCATCACGATGCACAGGTAGACGAGGTAGCCGACGACCTGCAGGACCGTCATGGTGACGGTCAGGTTGAGGGTGCCCTGCACCAGCGTGGCGTACCAGGAGGAGGCGTCCAGATGGGCGCTCAGGTCGAAGGCGTACGAGCCGGCGCCGCCGACCAGTCCGGACTCCTGCAGGTCGCGCAGCCCGTAGCCGAGCACACCCGCCGCGACCACGATCAGGCCGGCACCGGTGATGGTGAAGAACCGGGTGAGGTTCATCTTCAGCGCGCGCCGGTACAGGCCCCAGCAGAGTCCGGCCGAGAGCACCAGCCCGACGGCCGCGCCGATCAGCGGCCCGGTGGACTCCCCGGCGGTGCGCACGTTGGTCCACAGGAAGAGGGAGGTCTCCAGGCCTTCGCGGCCGACGGCGAGGAAGCTGGTGAGCACCAGCGCCCCGGCACCCATCGCCAGCGAGGCCTGGACCTTCTCCTTCAGCTCGGCGGAGAGGGTGCGCGCCGAGCGCCGCATCCAGAACACCATCGCGGTGACGAAGCCGACCGCGATCAGGCTCAGCACCCCGCCGAACGCCTCCTGGGCGTGGCCGGAGAGGTTGGCGGCGGTGAAGGTGAGCACCGCGCCGAAGCTCAGGCTGAGCGCGATGGCCGCCGCGACGCCGGTCCACACCTGCGGCAACCGGGCCTTCTGGCCGAACCGGACGAGCGTGGCGACCAGGATCGACACGATCAGTCCGGCTTCCAGGCCTTCACGTAGCCCGATCAGAAAGCTGGGAAACGCCTCATCCCACATGCAGCGGGCTCCTCCCCCGGTCACCCCGGGTCGTACCTGTTCTCTGCGGCCCGCCGCGGGTGACGGCGGAGCGGCACAGCCGAACGCCCCGGACACGGTGGCCCAGGGCGCTTCGGCTTAGCTTAGGCAAACCTTAGAGCCGCCGTGGTCAACTGCACCCCCCGTTCAGGTAAGGGTTCGGTATGAGGGTTGCCAAGCGGCCCGCCGACCCGGCGGGCCTCCGCCGCGAGGCATGAACTACCCCCACCACTGCTCGGGCGCCGCCCCCGGCTCCGCCGCCACCGCCACCGGTTCGGCGGCGGGCGTCACCAGCAGCTCGCCGTCGTCCGTCTCGGCGACCCGGTAGCCGCACTCGCGCAGCACGACGGCGGCCGCGCCGCTGACCGCCTCTCGCGCTCCCCGGGAGGGCGGCCCGTCCGCCCCCTCCCCCGGTGCCCAGCCGACCGCCACCCCCTCCCGGCGACGGCCGATCCGCAGCCGGGACGGGCCCGGTGCGGTGTCGAACCCGGCGCGGGCGAGGGCCGCGGTGACGTCCTCGAAGAGTTCAGGGTGATCCACCATTGGCGCAGCGTAGGGCCGGGGTCGCGCGACCTCCGGACACGGCGCGCGCCGAAACGATTCAGCGGCACCCGGCCGCAGCACCACCGCCCGTCCGGGCGGCCGAACGGACGTCAGAACCCCCCGTCCGGCTCGACACGAGCGGCCGGACGGGCCGATGGACGTGCACAGTCGGCCCCCTGCCGACAGCATGACAGAGTAAGCGCTCCATCACCCTGAGCAACGGGTCCAGCGGGTCACCGCCTCCGCGTGCCGGTCCAGCCGGCGGGCCCGTATCGAGAGGTCCCATGATCACAACACTTCGCCGGCCGGCGTTTCCGCCGGCGGGCCTCCAGCACGGCACGCCGAAAACGCCGGGGAGCCCGTCGTGAGAACCGACCAGCAGTCGCAGCCGGGACCGGTGACCAACACACGCGCCAAGCCCGCGAACAAGGCCGAGGCCCTGGCCGACTGGGCCGACGGCCGCCTCGGCATCTATTCCCTGGCCAAGGCCAACCTGCGCAAGATCTTCCCGGACCACTGGTCCTTCATGCTGGGCGAGATCGCGCTCTACACCTTCGTCATCATCATCCTGACCGGCGTCTGGCTGACCCTGTTCTTCAATCCGAGCATGGGCGAGGTCGTCTACGACGGCTCGTACGTCCCCCTCAAGGGCATCCAGATGTCGCAGGCCTACGCCTCCACGATCAACATCAGCTTCGAGGTCCGCGGCGGCCTGCTGATGCGCCAGATCCACCACTGGGCGGCGATCGTCTTCATCGCCGCGATGCTCACGCACATGATGCGCGTCTTCTTCACCGGCGCGTTCCGCAAGCCCCGCGAGATCAACTGGATCTTCGGCGCGCTGCTGCTCTTCCTCGGCATGTTCGACGGTTTCATGGGCTACTCGCTGCCGGACGACCTGCTCTCCGGCACCGGCATCCGGTTCATGGAGGGCGCGGTGCTGGCCGTGCCGATCGTCGGCACGTACCTGCAATTCTTCATCTTCGGCGGGGAGTTCCCCGGCACGGACATCATTCCGCGCCTGTTCACCGTGCACATCCTGCTGATCCCGGGGATCATGCTGGGCCTGCTCGCGGCCCACCTGATCCTGGTCTTCTACCACAAGCACACCCACTTCGCGGGGCCCGGCCGGACCAACGAGAACGTGGTCGGCATGCCGCTGCTGCCGGTCTACACGGCCAAGGCGGGCGGCTTCTTCTTCCTGGTCTTCGGCGTGGTCGCGTTCATGTCGGCGATCGCCACCGTCAACCCGATCTGGCTGTACGGCCCCTACCGGCCCGACCAGGTGTCCACCGACGCCCAGCCGGACTGGTACATGGGCTTCTCCGAGGGACTGATCCGCGTGATGCCCGGCTGGGAGATCAGCGTCTGGGGCGGTCACACCCTGAACCTCGGGGTGTTCATCCCGCTGATGGTCTTCCCGACCGTGCTGCTGGTCATCTGGTGCTACCCGTTCCTGGAGGCCTGGGTCACCGGGGACCGCGGCGAGCACCACATCGCCCAGCGCCCGCGCAACGCGCCGGTGCGCACGGCCTTCGGCGCGGCCTGGATCAGCCTCTACCTGATCCTGCTGGCCGGCGGCGGCAACGACCTGCTCGCCACCCACTTCCACCTGTCGATCAACGCGATCACCTACGCGGTGCGCACCGGCTTCTTCGCCGTGCCGGTGATCGTCTTCGTGATCACCAAGCGGTGGTGCCTGGGCCTGCAGCGGCGCGACAAGGAGAAGGTGCTGCACGGCCGGGAGACCGGCGTCATCAACCGGCTCCAGCACGGCGAGTACGTCGAGGTGCACGCCCCGCTCCCGCCGGGCCGGATGTACACCCTCACGGCGCACGACCAACCGCAACCGGCGGAACTCGCGCCCGAGGTGGACGAGAACGGGGTGGCCCGCAAGGCCGGACTGTTCACCCGGGCCCGGGCCAAGCTGTCCCGCGGCTTCTACGGCGAGGGCAGCCAGATCGCCAAGCCCACCGCCGAGGAGCACCAGGAGATCAGCAGCGGCCACGGCCACCACTGACCCCTGCGGACACCGCGAGGGCCCGCTGCGCCGCCACCGGCGCGGCGGGCCCTCGCGGCTGCGCCCAGCGCCGCGGGCTGATCCGACAAGATCGGCCTGTCCGGCCCTAGCCCCGCATGGCCGCCGGGACGACGGCGAACAGCGCCGCCGCCAGCGTGACGGACAGGCACAGCGCGGCCCAACGGGTGCAGATCCGGCGGCACTCGCTGCGGTAGCGGGCAGCCAGCCGGCGGCAACGTTCGACGGCGCGGTCGACCACCTCCTCCGCGTAGCGCAGCCGGTCGGCGGCGTAGGCCTGTTCGAGGCTCTCCCGCTCGGCGGCGGGCAACCACGGGAACTGCTCGGCGAAGGCCCGAGCGTCCCGTTCGGCCGCCGCCACCTCGGCCTCCCAGGCCAGATAGCCCTCCAGTCGGGCGATCTCCACCCGGGTGTTCACCCGGCCGCCGCCGGCGGCCCTGCCCTGCCGAGGGGTCCGCGCTCTCGGCGGACGCTGTCTGCCACCCATGACCACTCCTCAATGTCCTGTCGAGGTGTGCGGTCGGGACGCCCGTGTCGAGCCGTCCCACCGAACCGGCGCGCGGGAGATCGCTCCGCGACCAGGTCACTACTATCAGTGACCAACCAGGGGCGCGGGGCGACTCGCCGAGCCTCCCGGCGACTCATCACAACCCCGCCCGCCGGACACGCTCCGCGCACGGACCTGTACCATCGGTCGTCATTGCGACGTTGCTCCCCGGCCCGTCCGGGGCACGAACCTGGAGGTCGGCCATGCCCGATGCCGGTCGGTTCAGCGAGTTGGGCGAGCAGGGCTCGCGCGCGGTCATGGAGGCGGCCGCCGCCTTGGAGCGCGAAATCGCCGCCGGGCTCGCCGACGCCAAGACGGCCGGAGCGCGGGTGACCGGCGAACACCGGGTCGACCAGGAGGAGTTCGACAAGCTGGTGCAGCGGGTCTCCGAGAACACCCACCAGCTGATCGACGCGGTGAGCGCCCGGGTGCTCGGCAGCACCACCGGCGACGCCGCCGAGCAGACCCAGAAGCTCACCGCCGACGCGCACGACATCGTCAACCTGCTGCTCAGCCTCGGCAGCCTCGCCCCCGGCGTCGCCAACCAGGGGCTGGCCAACGCCTTCGGGCCGCAGCGCACCGCCGCCCAGGAGCCCGACGGCCGGCAGGAGGGGTGACGCCGCCACGGCTCACCGGCGACGCCCCGCTGGTCGAGCGGGTGCTGGCCCGCTACCGGGAGCGGACGGTGGCCGCCCTGCTGGGCCACATCCCGCAGCAGAGCCCGCCGTACCTGTACGAACTGGCCGCCGACTACCCGGCCCGGCCCTGCAAGGGGCTGCGCGCCGCGCTCTGCCTGGCCACCTGCGCGGCCTTCGGCGGCGATCCGGTGCGCGCGCTCAACCCGGCCGTCACGGTCGAACTGTTCCACAACGCCTTCCTGATCCACGACGACATCCAGGACGGCAGCGAACTGCGCCGGGGCGAGCCGACCCTGCCGGCCCGCTACGGCGCCGAGGTGGCACTGAACGTCGGCAACGCCACCAACCTGCTCGCCCTCCAGCGGCTGATGGCCAACCGCCGGGAGCTGGGCGGCGAACTGGCCTGGCGGCTGTTCGAGGAGACCGAGCTGATGTGCCGCCAGTCGCTGGAGGGGCAGGCGCTGGAGATCGCCTGGATCCGCGACAACGCCTGCGGCCTGACCCCCGGCGACTACTACCGGATGTGCCTCAAGAAGACGTCCTGGTACACCTTCCTCTACCCGTGCCGCACCGGGCTGCTGGTCGCCGAGGGCGCCGACGCCGAGGTCACCCGGCTGGACCGGTTCGGCTGGTACCTGGGCGCGGCGTTCCAGATCCAGGACGACGTGCTCAACCTGGTCGGCACCGAGGAGGAGTACGGCAAGGAGATCACCGGGGACCTCTGGGAGGGCAAGCGCACGCTGCTCCTGATCCACCTGATCGAGCGCTGCACGCCCGCCGAACGCGCCCGCGTGCTCCGATACTTGAGCGCGACCCGGGCGCAGCGAGGCCCCGGCGGCGCCGAGGAGGTGCGCTGGCTGCTCGACCGGATGGCGGCGTACGACTGCGTGGAGAGCGCACGACAGGCGGCGGCCGGGCTGGTGGCGGCCGCCGAGCGGGAGATCGACCAGGTACTCGGGGCGGAGCCGGTCGGGGGCGAAGGCCGGGGCCAGGAGGCCGACGAGGCACGGGAGTTCCTGTTCGCGCTGCCCGGCTTCGTGGTCGAGCGGGGGCGCTGACGCCCGGCGGGCATGCCCGAAGAATACTGCGCGCCACGCACTCTTGCGCGGCACGCAGGTTTCCGGGAAGAGTGGTGGCCGTGACGACGAGTCAGACCGGGCTGCGGGAACGGAAGAAGGCCGCGACGCGAGCGGCACTGAGCTGGGCCGCGTTGCGCCTGGCGGTGGAACGGGGACTGGAGAACGTCCGGGTGGAGGACATCGCGGCCGCGGCCGGGGTGTCGCCGCGCACGTACAACAACTACTTCTCCAGCAAGGCCGAGGCCATCGTCTCCCGGCACTGCGACCGCATCCGCCTCGTCAGCGAGGCGCTGCGCGACCGGCCGGCGGCCGAACCGCTCTGGGAAGCGCTCACCCTCGCCACCCTCACGCCCTTCGAGGGTGCGGCGGAGCAGCCGGACCCGCAGTGGACCACCGCGGTGCAGCTGCTGCTGCGCGAACCGGCGCTCCAGGCCGAGACGGCCCGCGCCGGCGCGGCCGCCGAGGCCGCCCTCGCGGCGGCGGTGGCCGCCCGGACCGGGACCGACCCGGACGGGCTCTACCCGGGGCTGGTCGCCACCGCCGTCCTGGCCGCGCTCAAGGCGGCCGGCGACCAGTGGCTGCGCGCCGACCCGCCGGTACCGCTGCGACCGCTCCTGGCGGAGGCGCTGCGGCAGCTGGCGGCCGGGCTGCCCGACCCGTCGTCTTCGTGAACTCACCATCGCACAGGGGGATTTGCCATGACCAACGATGTCATCATCACCGGCGCCGGCCCGAACGGGCTGATGCTGGCCTGCGAACTCGCGCTGGCCGGAGTCCGGCCGGTGGTGCTGGACCGGCTGGCCGAACGCTCCGCGGAGCAGAAGGCCAACGGGCTGGTCGGCCAGGTGATCCGGCTGCTGGACCACCGCGGCCTGTACCAGCGGCTCAGTGGCGCCCCGGGCGCGCCGGATCCGGTACCCCGCTTCGTGTTCGGCGCCTTCCCGCTCGACCTCCGGCAGCTCGACGGCAACCCGCTGCACGCCCTGCCCGTTCCGCAGCACCGGATCGAGGCGGCGCTGGAGGAGCGGGCCCGCGAACTCGGCGTCACCGTACGCCGCGGCTTCGAGGTCACCGGCCTGACCCAGGACGACACCGGGGTGACCGTCGACGTCGACGGCCCGAGCGGGGCGGAGCAGTTGCGCGCCCGCTACCTGGTCGGCGCCGACGGCGGCCGCAGCACCGTCCGCAAGCTGGCCGGGATCGGCTTCCCCGGGGTCACCTCGCCCGACCCGGTCGCGCGGATCGCCCACGTGCTCCCGCCCGCTGAGCTGCGCGTCCTCGACACCGGCGAGGTGCTGCTGCCCGGCTGTCCCACGCCCTTCCTCCCGTACACCCACACCCGCACCGACCACGGCGTCTTCCTTCTCGCCCCGATGGGCCCGGAGCTCGTCATGATGGCCACGCTGGAGTGGAGCGGACCGCCCGTCGACGAGTCCGTGCCGCCCACCGTGGACGAACTGCGCGCCAGCGTCCGGCGGGTGACCGGCGCCGACCTGGCGCTCGCCCCGGCGAGCACGCCCGGTGCGCACACCCCGCGCCGCCAGGTCGGCCACAACACCCGGCTCGCCGAGCGTTACCGCGAGGGCCGGGTCCTGCTGGTCGGCGACGCCGCGCACGTGCACGCCGCCACCGGCGGCCCGGGCCTCAACCTGGGCCTGCAGGACGCCGCCAACCTCGGCTGGAAGCTGGCCGCCGAACTCCAGGGCTGGGCGCCGCCCGGCCTGCTGGACAGCTACCACCGCGAGCGGTACCCGATCGGCGAACGGGTCTTCATGCACTCGCAGGCCCAGATGGCCCTGATGTCCCCGGGCCCGGCCGTCACCGCCCTGCGCGCCCTGTTCGGCGAGCTGCTGTCCCACCAGGACAACCTCGGCCGGATCGCCGCCCTCATGGCGGGCAGCGACGTCCGGTACGACACCGACTGCCCGCACCCGCTCGCCGGCGGCTTCGTGCCGGACCTCCCGCTCACCACCGCCGCCGGGCCCACCCGGCTCGCCGAAGCCGCCCGCAGCGGCCGCGCCCTGCTGCTCGACCTCTCGGAGGGCCCGACGCAGCTCGCCGAGCTCGCGGCCGGCTGGAAGGACCGGGTCGACGTCCTCGCGGCCGGCTGCCCGCAGCCGCCTGCCGGCGCGCTGCTGCTGCGCCCGGACGGCTACGTCGTCTGGGCCGCCTCACCCGGCGAGGCGGATCCGGACGGCCTGCTGCGCGCGCTGCGCACCTGGTTCGGCGAACCCGCATCCGCCCGCCTCTGAACACCTGCCCCCGGACGGCGTCCGCCAACTGACGTCGGATCACCATCGGTCGGGGCCCGCCGGCTCGGCGAGGAGCGCGCTCCGGAGGCGTCCGAAGGACGGCCGGACGGCGCTCGCCCGGGCCGAGCCGGCGGCCCCGGTCGGGGCGGCAGGCGTGGAGGAGGGAGAATGGACGGCATGTCCCGACGTCGCCCCACGCCCCGCCCCACCGCCGCGCCCCGGCTGCTGCCCTCCTCCCCCTGCCCGTGCGGCCTGCCCACCGCCTACGGCGACTGCTGCGGGCGGCTGCACCGCGGCCAGGGGGCAGCCGGCACCGCGGAGGCCCTGATGCGCTCGCGGTTCAGCGCCTTCGTCGCCCAGGACGAGGCGTACCTGCTGCGCACCTGGCACCCGGACACCCGGCCCGCCGAGGTGGACTTCGACCCGGCGCTGCGCTGGACCGGCCTGGAGGTGGTCGCCACCACCGAGGGCGGCGCCTTCCACGCGGAGGGCACGGTCGCCTTCCGGGCGCACTGGACCGAGGGCCGCGAGGAGGGCGTGCTCACCGAGCACAGCCGGTTCGTCCGGTACGAGGGCGCTTGGGTGTACCTCGACGCCCTCTCGCTCGGCTGACCCTCGGGAGACCCCGAGGGTCTCCTACAGGTAGTCGTCCAGGCGACCGAAGGAGAAGCCCTGCGCCGTGACGTCGTTGACCACCTTGCGGAGCAGCTCCGGCATCGAGGCCTTCCAGATGCCGGTGCCCCGGAAGTGGGTCAGGATGATGTCGCCCGGGTGGAGCTTCTGGTCCCCGTAGCGCCACTCCATGTGGTCCGGGAAGGCCTCCTCGTTCCACAACGGCACCGCCTCGACGCCGCAGGACGCCGCCGCGCGCAGCGTGTCGTCGTTGTACTCGCCGTACGGGGGCCGGAAGAGCCGGGGGCGGACGCCGATCTCCTTCTCCAACTGGTCCTGCTGGCGGCAGATCTCGTCGTGCTGGGTGTCGTAGTCGAGGACCTTCAGGTTGCGGTGGTTGATGGTGTGGTTGTTGATCTCGACGCCCTGGTCGTGCAGGTCGCGGAAGTAGCCGTAGTTCGAGCGGGCCAGGTAGTCGGAGACGTAGGTGCTGAGCGGGATGCCGAGTTCGGCGGCCATCCGGGAGAACTCGGGGTCCTTCTCGTCGCCGTCGTCGACGGTCAGGAAGACCACCTTCGCGTCGGTCGGCACCCGGTACACCACCGGCGGCCTCCCGTCCTTGAGCTTCACGCCCTGGGACTGGGTCAGCACCGACCTGGTCGCCGGGCGCGGCGGGGTCTTCAGCGGCGGGCGCTCCAACCCCCAACGGCGCGCGGTCTCCGCCGACGCCAGGGCGGCCGCCTCCTGGCGGGCCACCGCCTCGGTGCGGCCCTCCTCCTCGGTGCGGGCCAGGCCCGGCAGCGCCTGGGCCACGGCGGGCGCGGCGTTCACCTTGTTGGGGACGGCATCCGGCCGGGCGGAGCCGGCCGGCCCGGCGCAGCCGGCGGCGACGGCGGAGAGGCAGACGGTGGTCAGCAGGCCGGTCCGCACACCCGCTCCCAGGCCGGCCCCGGTCTGCTGACGCCCCCTCAAACCACCATTAATGCGACGATTTGATGATCTGTTCATACCCGCACTGCTCCCCTGCAGCGCACCTCCGCCAATCCCCTCATCACCCGCGCGGTGCAACGACGCGCCGGGTGCCTTGCCCGTCCTTTGCCGAGCCGACGCCCGAACCGACGGCTGACCGGGCACGGCCACGAAAACCCGATTGCGGCCGGAGCGCACGACCACCGATCATGCGCGCATGACCATCACCGCGCCCCGCACCTCCGATCACTGGTCCGTCACCACGGCCGACGTGACCACACCCGAGGCCCTGGCGCTGCTGCGCGACTACTACTACGACGTGGCCAACCGCTACTGCCGCCTGTACCTCGGCCGCGAGGGCACCCCCGAGGAACTGGAGTCGGGCCTGGCCGACACCCCCAGCGACGACCTCGCCGAGCCGGACGGCCTGTTCCTGATCGGCTGCTACGACGGCGCGGCCCAGTCCTGCGCCGGCCTGCGGCGGCACGACGCCGACACCGTCGAGCTGACCCGGGTCTTCGTCCGCCCCGGTCTGCGCGGCACCGGCGGCGGCTCCCGGCTGCTCGCCGCCGTCGACGAGGCCGCCCGCTCGCTCGGCGCCCACCGGATCGTCCTCGACACCCGCCTCGACCTGGTCGAGGCCCGCGCGCTCTACACCCGCCACGGCTACCGCGAGATCCCGGCCTACAGCAGCGGCCCGTACGCCCAGATCTGGTACGGCAAGGAGCTCGGCCGCTAGGGCCTGTCGACGTCGCCGCGCAGGCGGGGGTTCGAAGACCGGCCCTCGGGCCTGTCGGCGCGCTAACCCGCCTGTGCCAGCGCGGCGGTGAGTTCCGCGGCCGAGGGTGGGTTGGAGCCGGGGCGGGAGACGGTCAGCGCGGCGGCCGTCACGGCCTGGGTCAGGCAGTCGGGGAGGCCGGCGCCGGCCGCGCGGGCGGACAGGAAGGCAGCCGTGAAGGAGTCCCCGGCACCGACGGTGTCGGCCACCGGCACCCGGACCGCCTCGGCCCGCGCCCGTACGCCCTCGGCGGTGAGCGCGAACGCGCCGTCGGCGCCCAGGGTGACCGCGACCACGGCCGGCCCGAGGGCGAGCCAGCGGTGCGCGACCGCCTCCGCACTCTCGCCGGGGTAGAGCCAGGCCAGGTCCTCGTCGCTGGCCTTGACCACGTCGCTCAGCGCCACGCAGCGCTCGACGCGCCGCACGGCCTGCGCCCGCTCGCCCATCAGCGCGGGGCGCACGTTCGGGTCGTAGCTGACCGGCGCCCGGCCGCGCCAGCGCTCGACCAGGTCGAGCACCGCCGCCGCGCCCGGGTCGGTGACGGCCGCGATCGAGCCGAGGTGGATCGCGGCCGGCGCCGCGCGCAGCTCGGTCGGCGGCAGTGTCCAGCCGATGTCGAAGGTGTACCGCGCCCGACCCTGCCCGTCGAGTCGCACCACGGCCGAGGGCGTCCGCTCGACCTCGGCGGCCCGGACCACCACCCCCGCCGACTCCAGGTGCGCCCGGATCAGTCGGCCGTTGGCGTCGTCCCCGAGCTGGGTGAGCAGGGTGGCCGGCCGACCCAGCCGGGCCAGGCCGTACGCGACGTTCGCGGGGCTGCCACCGGGGTGGACCGTGTCCGGGGCGCCATCCGTGCGGACGATGTCGGCGACGCACTCGCCGATCACCAGAACGTGCGAATCGGGGCTGGTCACGGCGGCTCCTGGCATCCGGTACGCGGGCGTCGTCTCGGCCGCCAGCCTACGGGGTGCACGCGGGCATGAGGGACGGCCGCCGGACCTGGCCAGGTTCTCCGACGGCCGTGGCCTCGTCCGTCAGGGGGCGAAGCACTTCGAACGTTAGTCAGCGCCCGTCGGCCCCGCCAGCAGTGTGGTCCGTCCGGGGGATGGCCGGGTGTCGGCGCCGTTGCCGGAGACGCCGCCCGGCCGCCGCCCCCGGTCCACTAGCATCCCTGCCCGGTGCGTCACGCACGTGCCGCCGCCGGGCCCCGCTCCTCGGCCCGGCTCCCGAAGCACGACGCCCCAAGCACGACGCCCGACGCACGACGTCCCAAGCCCGACACCCCAAGCCCGACTCCCGAAGTGCGGTGATCACCCTGCTCAGGCCCCGTGCCCGACTCGCCCTCCCGCTCGCGCTCAGCACGGCGCTGCTGTCCGCCAGCGCCCCGGTCGCGACCGCCGCGGCAGGCCTCGGCGATCCGGTCTTCCCCTCGCTCGGCAACACCGGGTACGACGCGCTCGCCTACGACCTGTCCTTCGACTACCGGCCCGACACCCGCACGGTCGACGCGACCGCGGTGATCACCGCCCGGCTGTCCCGCACGCTGGCGCGCCTGGAGCTGGACGCGCTCGGCCTGACCGTGCGCGCCGTCCGGGTCGACGGGCGCCCGGCGGAGTTCGCCGCCCACGACGAGAAACTGAGCATCACCCCGACCCGGCCGCTGCACCGCGGCACCACCACACGACTGACGGTCGAGTACACCGCCGACCCGCGCGCCAGGCTCCCGCACACCGGCTGGGTGCCGACCCCGAACGGCTTCGCGGTGGCCGGCCAGCCGGACGCCGCGCACACCGTCTTCCCGTGCAACGACCACCCGAGCGACAAGGCCCGCTTCACCATCGCCGTCACCGCGCCCGATGCTCTCCAGGGCGTCGCCAACGGGGAGTTGGCGCAGACCGAGCGGCTCGACGACGGCCGGACCACCCGGCGCTACGTCTCCCGCGAGCCGATGGCCACCGAACTCGTGCAGGTCTCGGTCGGCGACTACATCGTGCGCGAGCGCACCGGCCCGCACGGCCTGCCGCTGCGCGACGTCGTCCCGACCGCCCGGGCCGCCGAGCTCGAACCCGCCCTGGCACTCACCGCCGACCAGCTGACCTGGGCCGAACAGCACCTCGGGCCGTTCCCCTTCGAGACCTACGGCCTCCTGCCCGCCGACACCGACGACCCGGACGCCTTCGCCTTCACCGGCCTGGAGACCCAGACCCTCACCCTCTACAAGCCGAACTTCCTCCGCCAACCCGAGCCCGCGATCGGCTCGCACATGATGCACGAGCTGGTGCACTCCTGGTTCGGCGACAGCGTCTCCCCCGCAACCTGGGCGGACCTGTGGCTCAACGAGGGACACGCCGACTTCTACGCCCTGACGTACCGCTACGAGCGCGGCTGGCCGGACGCCCAGGGCTCCACCACCCTGGTCGACCGGATGCGCTCCGTCTACGGCCTCGGCGACCAGTGGCGGCACGACGCCGGGCCGGTCGCCGCCCCCACCGCGGCCACGCTCTTCGACGGCCAGCGCTACACCGGTGGCGCGCTGGTGCTGTTCGCACTGCGCGAGCGGGTCGGCGCCGACACCTTCGACCGGATCGAGCGGACCTTCCTGCGCGAACACCGCCACGGCACCGCCAGCACCCAGGACTACCTGCGCACCGCCTCCGAGGTCTCCGGCCAGGACCTCAGCGGCTTCCTCACTGACTGGCTGTACGGGCTGCGCACCCCGCCGATGCCGGGTCACCCGGACTGGACGGTCACCCCGGTGGGCTCCACCCCGGCGGCGGCCGCGCGCGGCGTCCCCGCCGAGCCGCCGCACGGCTCCGGGACGCTCTGACCCGCTCGCCGGTCCGGGCCGGTCCCCGGCGCACCGCCCTTCCGGGCCTTCCTCGTACGCCCCGGGCGCGCCGCACCGTGCGCCCGGACGCCCCATGAGCGCCTCTGGCCGGGCGGGCCCGAGGGCGCCATCGTGGTGCGCACGGCCCGCCCGCCGCCCGGCCGAGTCCCGGCCGGCTCGCGGGCCGTCCAACGTCTCCGTGCCGGTCCGTCGGAATTCCCGCGTCCGGCACGCAACCCGGAGCACCGTCCAACGCGTTCAGCTGCCGTGAGAAGGACACCACGACCGCGGCCGACCAGGCCGACACGGCTGACGAGAACGGCGCGGACACCATGGCGGGGACGGCGGGATGAACGACGGTACACCGGACTTCGAGGAGTTCGTCTCCGCCTGCGGCCCGAAGATGCTGCGCGTGGCCTGGCTGCTGACCGGCGACCCGCACCAGGCCGAGGACCTGCTGCAGACCGCGCTCGCCAAGGTCTGGCCCAAATGGGAGCGGATCTCCATCGACCGGCCCGAGGCCTACCTGCGCAAGACGCTGGTGAACTGCCACGTCTCCTGGTGGCGTCGCCGCTGGACCGGGGAAGTGCCGCACGGCGAGCTGCCGGAGCCGCCGGCGGCGAACGCGGACCCGTACGAGGGGGTGGTGCTCGGGCAGGTGGTCGCCCAGGCCGTCCGTGCGCTGCCACCGCGCCAACGGGCCGTCGTGGTGTTGCGCTTCTTCGAGGACCTCAGCGTCGAGGAGACCGCCGAGGTACTGCGCTGCAGCACCGGCACGGTCAAGAGCCAGACGCACCGCGCGATCGCCGCGCTGCGCGGCCACTTGCCGGCCCGGGAACTGATGCTGGACGGGGGACACCGTGATCGGTACTGACCTGCTGGACCCCGACGACCCGGGGCCGGACGGCGTCGAGGGCGAGGAGGAGTTGCGGATCCTGCTCCACGAGGCCGTACCGGTGCTGGCCGAGCCCGAGGACCGGATGGCCCAGATCCGCGCCCGCGCCGCCCGCACCCGGCGACGGCGGCGGGCGGGCGGGCTCGGGGCCGGCCTGACCGCCGGGCTGGTCGCCGCGGCGCTGGCCGCCGCGCCCGCGATCGCCCCCGGGCCGGAGCGGGCGGCGGCGGGGGGCACGGCGCCGGCCGCGACGGCGCCCGAGCCGACGGCCGCCGGTGGACCGTCCGCCGAAGCCGAGACGCACAGCACACCGATCCGCTTCTCGAGGTTCCCGATCGTGATGGTCGAGGTGCCGAACGGCTGGTACAGCCAGAGTGCCGTCTCTTCCGACTCCCGGGTGGCCTTCGGCTACCTGGCCACCGGGCCGATCGAGCCGACGCCCTCCTGCCCGCCGACGGCCGGCTCCTGCCCGCCCGCCGACCGGCTGCCCGTCGACGGAGCAGTTCTCACCCTCCGGGTGGGCGACGACCCGGGCATCATCCAGAAGCTCACCAACACGCAGGCCGGCCTCGCCAACACGCCACTCGACAAGGACTGCTCCCTGCGCGGCGGCAACAGCGAACTCGTGGGCCACCGGATCGTCATCCAGTCCGGCGCACCGCTGATGATCCAGCTGACGGCCTGCCTGAGGGGTCCCTCCGGCCGGACGCTCCAGCAGGTGCAGGGCGTGCTCGACTCGATCCGGAGCAACCCCGGGGGCACCAGCTCGCCGAGTCCCGGCCGAGGCTGATCCGCCCGTCCGGCCGGGCGGCGACCGCGCTGCGGGCCTCGGCGGTGGGCCGTGCCCGGGCCCGCAGCGGGCGGGTCAGTACCGCAGGACGGCCGCGATGTGACCGCGGGCGGTGAGTTCGCCGGTGGGGACGAACTGCACCTTGGCACCGGTGTCGAGGGCGCGCTCGACGATCTCGTCGACCATGTCCTCGCGGACGTCCGGCTCACCGGCCGCCGCCGGGACGAGGTGGTTGTCGGTCACCCGGACGGGCTGCCAGTAGTCCTCCTCCACCGCGACCAGCGCGGCACGGCCCTCGGCGACGGACTGCCAGACCTCGTCGATGCCGGCGGCCAGGCCCTTGACGCCCTGGGCCTGGTCGAGGCGCTCGTGCAGCTCGGTGACGGCCTTGCTGCCCTGCTCGGCGACGGTGGCCCGGACGGCCTCGGCCACCGCGGCGGCCGACGCGTGGCCGAGGCCGCCCCGCGAGACCTGGGCGGCGGCCCGCTTGGCCACGGTGCCGACCTCGTCGAGCAGGGAGATCGCGGCGGCCTCGCCGAGCACGTAGAGCGGGCGGCCGTCGGCCTCCAGCACGGCGGCCAGCGCGGTGTCGGCCGAGCGCAGGAAGCGGCGGGTCTCCTCGTCGCGGAACGTGCTCGGCACGTCCCCGATCCGCTCCTTGCGCTCGACGTCCCAGTCCGGCGGGACCTGGTCGAGCGGGAAGCCGGCGGCCGTGTGCTCGACCAGGCGCGGCCCGCTGCCGCTGAACAGGGCGACCCGGTCGGCGGCGACGGTCAGCACCCAGTAGGGCGCACCGGCGGTGTAGGCGGAGACCAGGTTGCGGGTCAGGAAGGTCTCGGACAGCACGACCCGGGCGGGCACCGGGCGCGGCAGGTACCACACCTGGTGCTCGCCGGGGGCCGCGTAGATCACCAGGCCGTCCTCGGCGTGCACGAGGTCGACCTCGGTGAGCGCGCGGTCCAGCTGCTCGACGACGTCCAGCCGGTCGGCCCGGCTGACCGCCTCGTCGGCGTGCAGCCGGCTCTTCGCCTCGGCGACGAGGTTGCGCAGGCGGACCGGGTCCTGGGTGTTGTCGGGCTCGCTGCGGTGGGTGGGCAGCAGAACGGAGACGGCCGGGTAGCGCCGGGGGCGGCGCAGCTCGGCGAGGACGGCTGGCGTGAGCTCGGCTGCGTACATCGGGTGCCCTTCGTGTCGCGGTGGGTGGGTCGGGGGGCGATGAGTCCGACTGCGCGGCGATTCGACCGATTTGCCGGACTCATTCCCGTCCCCTCCCCATCCCACCGCCCTCCTACGCCTCCCGCCACGGGAGAGGGAATCGGCCGGCGCCGCCGTAACCCGCCCGGCGCATCGTCGTTGGACCCGCCATGAAGAAGCGCAGCATGCTCGCCGTCGCCTCGCTCGCCGTGGGTGTCGTGGCCTCGCTCACCGCGCCGAGTGCGCACGCCAGTGCCGTCGGGGGCCAGGACGGGGCGTCCGGGGCGGTGACGAGTGCGCCGGACGCGTTGCCGGGGCAGGTCGGGGACGCGGGCGGCGTGGTCGGCGAGGCAACGGGTTTCACGACGGGGGCGGCGGACGGGCTGGTCGGGATCACCCCGGCGTAGGTCGGGGCGGCTTCGGGACAGCGAGGCGTCAGGACAGCGAGGCGCCGAGGTCCTGGGTCCAGTAGGCGCCGCCGGGGCCGGTGGCCAGGCCGATGCCGACGTCCTTGAAGCCGCAGTCCAGCATGTTGGACTGGTGGATGCCGCCGTCCATCCAGCGGGTGAACACCGCGGCGGGGGCGGTCGGGCCCCGGTCGAGGTTCTCGCCCCACTGGGACCAGCGGTAGCCGGCGGCGGTGAACCGGGCGTCGGTGCGGACGCCGTCGGGGTTGACGTGGTCGAAGAAGCCGCGGGCGACCATGTCGTCGGCGTGCTTCTGGGCGGCGGCGTGCAGCCGGGGGTCGATCCGCAGGGGGGCGCAGCCCGCCTTGGCGCGTTCGGCGTTGACGAGGTCCACGAGCTGGCGTTCGGGGCTGGGCGGTGGCGGGGCGCTGGGCCGGGTCGCGGTGGGTGACGGGGTCGGCGTCGGCGTCCCGGTGGGGGTCTCGGTGGGCGTGGCCGCGAGGGTGACCGGGGCGGCCGGGGTCGCGACGGCCGTCGGGGTGTCGGGCGCGGCGGACGGGGTGGTGGGTTCGGGGGCCGCCTCCCGCGGGGATTCGGCGGGGTGCGACCAGACCAGGGCGAGGGCGGTGACGGCCACCACCGCCGCCGTGCCGCTCGCCAGGACGGCCTTGCGCGCCGCCGTCCCGGCCCAGCCGCCGTGGGTGCCGGCGGCGGTCGGGGTGGCGGTGGCGACGGTGGCCGCGGTGTGCTGGAAGTGCAGCAGCGCGGGCGAGCCGAGTGGGATCGGCACCAGGGCGAGGCCGGCCAGCAGCCCTTCGGCGGGGAAGAGGTCGCGGCCGAGGCGGTCGCAGGTGGCGCAGCCGCGGATGTGGCGGGCGATGCGCTTGCGCCACACCGAGTTGGGGGTGCCGTCGAAGCCGGCCGTGGCGTCGGCGAGTTCGGGGCAGCGGGGGTAGGCGCCGAGGGCGCGGACGACGACCCGGCCGGCTTCGAGTTGCTTCTTCATCCGCTGGACGCGGACGGCGGCGTGCTGTGGGGTCAGGTCGAGTGCTTCGGCGAGTTCGGCGCGGGTGAGTTCGCCGCCGGCCTCCAGCCACCAGAGGGCGAGGAGTTCGCGGTCGTCGGGGTCGAGCCAGCGGGTGGCCTCGGCGACTTCCCGGCGCTGGCCGGAGAGGCCGAGGCGCAGGATGGTGAGGTCGGTGAAGTCGGCCCTGGGGTCGGCGAGTTCCCAGGTCTCGTCGAGGCCGCCGACGGTCGGCTGCTGCAGGCCGACGGTGTGGCGGCGGCGGACCTGGTTCATGGTGATGGCCACCAGCCAGGAGCGGAAGGACTCCGGTTCGCGGAGCCCGTCGAGGCCGTCCAAGGCGCGGATCATGGTCTCCTGGGCGACGTCGTCGACGTCGGCGTGGCCGTCCAGGGCGCGTCCGGCGACGTTGTAGACGAGCGGCAGCCAGGCGGCGACCAGCGCCTCCTGGGCCTGCCGGTCGCCCGCCTGGGCCGCGCGTACCAGGGTGGTCCCGGTCCCGTTCTGCACGTCAGCGTTCATGGTCCGCACTCCGTCTTGCCGTGTTCCGTCCTCCGCTGCCTCCTCGGAGACCTGCAGGGAGTGATCAGATAACAACAATTTGCGCGGAATCGGAAAACGGGCCCTGCCGAGGGGCCGGTCAGGCCGGAGCGGCGAAGACCTGGGTCCACCAGGGGCCGCCGGAGCCGCTCCGCACGCCCACCCCGAGCTGCTTGAACGCGCAGTTCAGGATGTTCGCGCGGTGACCGGGGCTGTTCATCCAGGAGTCCATCACGGCGGCCGGGTCCTTCTGGCCGCGGGCGATGTTCTCGCCCCAGGTGCTCCAGCGGTAGCCGGCCGCCTCGATGCGGTGGTCGGCGTGGTAGCCGTCGGGGCTGGCGTGGTCGAAGTAGTTGCGGTCCGCCATGTCGTCGCTGTGCGACTGGGCCGCGCTCGCCAGCCGGGGTTCGGCGGTGACCGGGCCGCAGCCGGCCTTGGCGCGTTCGACGTTGACCAGGTCGACGACCTGCTGGGCGTAACCGGAAGCCGCGCCGCCGCCGGCCGGGGCGGGCGCCGAGGTGCTCGCGGGGGCGGGGGCGGCGGTGCGCTGCGCGGTGGAGGGGGTGCCGGCGGACTTGGCGGGGGCGGACGTGGTGGCCGTCGCGGTCGGGCTCGGCTTCGCGGTGGCCGTCGGGGTCGCGCTGGCGGTCGGCGAGGTGGTCGGCGAGGCCGAGGCGGTGGTCGGGGCGGCACTGGTCGGGGCCGCCGCCGGGTCGGTGGCGGCCAGGTCGACCGGCGGCAGGGCGACGGTGGGGGCCGCTGCCCCGGCTCCGGGGACCTGGATGCCGTCGTGGGTGCCGGCCTCGGCGGCTATCAGGGTGTCCGCGGCCAGCGCCTGGCCGGCGGCGTCCCGGTCGGTCGGCTTGCCGGCGTAGGCCGCGTAGCCGGCCCCGGCCAGGGCGGCGAGCAGGCCGGTGCCGGCCACCGCGGCGACGACGGCGGAGACCGGGCCGAGCGGGCCGCGCCTTCGGGCCCGTCGGCCCCGGCCTCCGTGGCGTTCCGCGTGCCGCTGGGCGGCCCGGCGCGCGGCGCGGCCGCCCGTCCGGCCGGGGGCTCCGCTCCGTGCGCCGCTCTCGGCACCGCTCGCCGGGAGGATGGTCGTCCTGTCGTCGCTGTTCACGTGGCCACGCTTTCTGTCCGGGTCGGCGGGTCGGGTGCCGACACCTGGGAGACCTCCCGGCGGCGCGCCGATAACAGAAAGTCCGAACGAATGTCCGGAGGCGTGGTCACAGGCCCGGCTCAGGGGCCTCCCGGATCCGGCTCAGGGGGCGTCGGGGGCCATGTCGTACGTGACGAACATGGTCCGGGTGGCGACCTGGTCGTACTTGCTTCGGGCACGGTGGTTGTCGTCGGACGTGATCCAGCGGACGGTGTTCCAGCCGCGTTCGGCGGCGATCGTCCGCAGCCTGGCCAGCAGCAGGTCCACCGCGCCGCCGCCACGCACCTCGGGCGCGACGAACAGGTCGTCGAGGAAGCCGCCGACGGCGCCGTGCAGCGGGCGGGCGAAGGGGCGGTAATGGGCGAGGCCGACCGGCGTCCCGTCGCCGTCACGGACCAGCAGGCCCTCCAGTTCGTGGTCCGGGTCGGTGAGCCAGGACCAGACCAGTTCGGCCTTCTCCGCCGGCATCGGCACCCGGTAGAACTCGCAGTAGCCGCGGAAGAGTTCGCGCCAGGCGGGGTAGTCGGTGCGCTCCGGTGCGCCGACGCTCCAGCGGGTCGTGGTGGTCAACTCGGTCTCCCTCGGTCGGGCGGGTCCCGGGGTCGCCGGGCCGCGGTGTGGCGCCAGCATG
Organism: Kitasatospora sp. NPDC087861; assembly: GCF_044742585.1. Classification (NCBI taxonomy): domain Bacteria; kingdom Bacillati; phylum Actinomycetota; class Actinomycetes; order Kitasatosporales; family Streptomycetaceae; genus Kitasatospora; species Kitasatospora sp. NPDC087861. The sequence goes on along the minus strand of NZ_JBIUUS010000035.1, from coordinate 39,953 downwards.
ACGGGCCGTCGGCCCCGCGCCGATCTCCACCACGGCCAAGACCGGCCGTCCACGCACTCCACTCCGGCGCGGTGCGGGCCGCTCGCGGACCGGCCTGCGCGCGCCGGGCCACCCGCGGGATCGGGCCGGACTCCCGGACGGCACGGGTCCGGCCGGAACTGGTCGTCGAGATCGCCTCCGACGGCTCCAGCTCGGCCTCCGCCACCCGGCCGGGCCGGTCCTGCCGCTCGCCCGGCCGGGTGGCGGAGGCCGGCACCGGCGCCGCCGTACGGGAGATCGCCGCCACCGAGGGGCTGTGAGTCGCGGGTTGGCGGAGTAACGTCAATTTCAAACCTCCCGCGCGGCGGGGCTGCTCCGGACCCCAACCGAATCGGCCATTCTGGGCGATCCCGGCATCGCACCCTCCGTGGACACAGAGGTGACGGTTAGGTTGGCAATGACAACGAGAGGCGGCCGCCGGACGCCCGGCGCCGCACTGGCGAGAGGTGCTCGACCATGCAGGTGAGCGTCGACCGGGACCGCTGCTGCAGCTCCGGCATGTGCGTCATGAACGCCCCGGACATCTTTGAACAGGACGACCAGGACAGCCTGGTGAGGCTCCGTCAGACCGAATTCGAGCCCGCGCAGTTCGCCGTGCTGAGACTCGCCGCCGATCTCTGCCCGGGCGGCGCGATCAGCGTCACCGAGGAGGACGCCGTCGAGGCGGCGCCCGCCAAGGACGCCGGCTGAGACGCCCGACCGGCTCCCGACGACTACTGACCGTTCCCGACCGCCGCCGCGCGGACCGTCAGCCCCGGCACCACCAACCCACCCAACCGAGGACATCGCGACGCAAGGAGACCCCACCTTGACGAGCACACCCACCACCCAGGCCGTGCCGATGCCGGCCCCACGCGCCGTCGGCTGCCCGTTCAGCCCGCCGCCCGCCTACACCGAGGCCGCCGCGACGGCGGCGCTCACCCGCGCCAGCCTGCCCGACGGCGAGTCCTGCTGGCTGGCCACCGGCTACGCCGAGGTCCGCGCCATCCTGTCCGACCGCCGGTTCAGCGCCGACGCCCGCCACCCAGCCTTCCCGATGCTGGTGGCCAACCGCCGGGAGCTCATCATCGAGAACCCGAGCTTCATCCGGCTCGACGACCCCGAGCACGCCCGGCAGCGCCGGATGGTCACCGGCGATTTCCTGGTCAAGCGGGTCGAGGCGATGCGCCCCGACATCCAGCAGATCGTCGACGAGGCACTCGACCGGATGACCGACGGCAGGACCGAGGCCGACCTGGTCGCCGAGTTCGCGCTGCCGGTCCCCTCGCTGGTGATCTGCCTGCTGCTCGGCGTCCCGTACGAGGACCGGGACCGCTTCCAGGGGCTGAGCCGGACCCTGCTCAGCAAGCACGGCTCGGCCGAGGAGGTCCGGGCCGCCTTCGACGAGCTGAGCGAGTACCTCGGTGGCCTCGTGGCCGACAAGCGGGAGCAGCCGGGCGACGACATACTCAGCCGCCTCGCCGTCCGGGACGACCTCACGCCCGACGACATCGCCTCGACCGGCGTCCTGCTGCTGGTCGCCGGGCACGAGACGACCGCGAACATGATCTCGCTCTCCACCGCCCTGCTGCTCGAACAGCCCGAGCAGATCGCCCTGCTGGCCGACCCGGCGACCCTGCCCGGCGCCGTCGAGGAGCTGCTGCGCCACCTGACCATCGTGGACACCGGGCTGCCGCGGGTGGCGCTGGAGGACGTCGAGCTGGGCGGCACCGTGATCAAGGCCGGGGAGGGCGTGATCGCGCTGCTCTCCACCGCCAACCAGGACGAGAACCTGTTCGGCGGTGCCGACCGGCGGCCGGCCGACGAACTCGACCTCGGCCGGGACGCCCGGCGGCACATGGCCTTCGGCTTCGGCGTGCACCAGTGCCTCGGTCAGCCGCTGGCCCGGGCCGAGCTCCAGATCGCCCTGGCCACGCTGTTCCGGCGGCTGCCCGGCCTGCGGCTGGCGGCCACACCGGACAAGCTGGAGTTCCGCTCGGAGACGCTCATCTACGGAATGCGGTCACTGCCCGTCACCTGGTGACGGCGCCCGGTCGACGAACGGGCGGGGCCGGCCGGCGGACCGGTGGTCCGGCTGGCCCTGACGCCGGGGCGGGGGCAGGCTGGAAGGGCGAGGGACAGACCCGGCCCTGCCGCGCCCCTGGCCCGGGCGCGCTCGGACCGGCCGAGGAGACGGAGTCCGCGATGACCGACATGAGCGAACGGTCCGAGGTGAGCGCCGACCGCGACGAGGACGTCCGCGCCGCGGATCCCGAAGAAGGCATCACCTCGATGCAGAACCTGCACGCGCAGGACACCTCCCAGGCAGAGGGTGCGCCCACCCTGGAGGAGTCCGGTCCGGATCGCTGAGCATCTGTGAGCAGCCGGCCGCCCGGTGGCACCGGGCGGCCTTCGCGACCGCAGGTGTCGTCGCCCGGGTGGCGGCTCACCGGCGGGGGAGGATAGGCGCATGACCGAACACGATCACAACGGCAGGCAGGCCCGACCGCCCGTCGACCCGCGCACGTCGTGGGCGACCTGGACCACGCAGTCGATCATCAGCGGACCCGGCGGGGTGACCACCACCGAGGTCGGCCCCATCTCCGGCGACCTCACCGTGCACACCACCTGGGTCGACGGCGAGACCCGGCTGACGGTCCAGTACACCGGCGCGCTGGACTGGTACACGGTGGCCGGCAGCCCCGTGCCGGCGGCCGACGAGACCACCGCGCGAGCGATCCACCAGGCGATGGTGAACGGCGTCAAGGCCGGCCGCGGCGCGGCCGCCCCGGCGCCACCGGGGCCCTAAGGCTTGTCCGGGGGGCCTGCCGAGCCCGGCAGGACCCCCGGCACGTCCTGTTCACTCCCCCGGGACGACCTCGCCCTTCACCACCGGCGCCGCGGCGGCCCAGTAGGCGCGGTCGGCCGGGGGACGCGAGCGCAGGTCCGTCCGGACCTCGCCGGCCAGCCGGCGGGTGTCGCGCCGGTTGACGGTGGCCCCGATGCCGGCGCCGACCAGGAGCGGGGTCAGCGACGGCAGCCGGCGCAGCGAACTGCGGGTGAGCCGGCGGCGGACCTGCTGGCGCACCTCCGCACCGAGCGCCAGCGCGGCGAACCCGGCCGGCCGGGTCAGCAGTCCCGCGTCGATCCCCCGGTGGTTGGCCCAAGCTCCCAGGTAGGCCCCGGCACGCTGGGTGACGCTGCCCGGGGCCCGGGCGCCGTAGACCTCGTGCAGCTCGGCGATCAGCTTGATCTCCACGGCCGCCACGGCGAGCGTCTCGGCCGCGATCTCCACCGGCATCGCGGGTGGCACCGGCATCATCGCCGCCGCCCCCACGCCCGCGCCCAGCGCGCCGGAGGCCCGGACCGCGCCGGTGACCAGCAGGTCGGCCAGCGCCTCGGGGTCGGTCGCGCCGGGGTGCTGGGCGCGCAGCGTGGCGAGGTCGCGCACCGGGATCCGGGGCGCGGTCTGCACCAGCTGCTCGGTCAGGGCCCGGCCGCCGAACGCGGCGCCCCGGGCGGCGGCCCGGCCGCCGGTGCCGAGCAGGCGGGCCACGTTCCCCACCAGGGCCCGGCCCCGGCCGCGCTCGGCGCGGTACTCGGCGACCTGCCAGTCCCCGACGGGCTGCTCGGCCTCCTCGACCAGTTCGGCGAGCTCGCCGGCCAGGCCGACGTCGGGGGCGGGGGCCGGGGTGGGATCGGGGGCGCGTCTGGAATGTCCGGGTTTACGGAAGACTGCCATGGATATCCGGTACCCCCTCGGCCCCGGCGGTACGCGCTAGTCGGTGATCTCCACCCCGCGCCAGAACGCCACCCGGTCGCGGATCTCCTCGGCCTCCGGCTTCGGGTCGGCGTAGAACCAGGCCGCGTCGGGGTTGGTCTGCCCGTCCACGTCCAGCGTGTAGTAGCCGGCGGTGCCCTTCCAGCTGCACACGGTGGTGGTCCCGGACGGGCGCAGGAACTCGGTCCGGACCGAATCGGCCGGAAAGTAGTGGTTGCCCTCGACGACGACGGTCTCGTCGCTCTCGGCGATGACGGTGCCCTGCCAGCGTGCTGTGGTCATGCCCGCGATTCTGCCCCAGGGACGGGCGGTGGCCGGGCGGTTCCCGGAAATCGGGCGGGCGGAGCGGAGATCGGGCCGGGCGGAGCGGCGATCCGGCGGCCGGAGCGGGCGATCGGGCCGGGCGGCAGCCGGGCGGTCAGGGCAGCGGCTCGGCGTGGACGGGCAGGTGCGGGGACTGGTGGCCGCCGCTGGCGAGCATCCGGACCTCGCCGGCGTCGCTGATCTCGGCCCGGACGATGCCGCTGGCGTCCTCGTACACGGGGTGTCCACCGGGGCCGGTCGCGCTGGTGCGGGTGACCACGACCACGTCCTGCGGGGCCTGGGTGCCGGGTGTGCCGGGGAAGGTGAGCATGTAACGGTTGGCTGGGTTCATCTCCGTCTCCTGATCCCGGTCTCGTGGCCCGGCGCCGGCCCGACCGACGGGCCCGTCCTGCGGCGGGAGTGCCTACACGGTGGCCTCGGCGGCCCGGGCGGGCGCGCCGCGGACCTCGAGTTCGGCGAGCAGCCGGGCGGTCGCCTCGGCGACCACGTCCACGGCCCGCTCGAAGGCCTCCCGGTTGTGCGCCGCCGGGGCACGGAAGCCGGACACCTTCCGGACGTACTGCAGCGCGGCGGCGCGGAAGTCGTCGTCGTCGGCGTCGGGCGTCACCGGCGGTCGCAGCGTCTTGATGTTGCGGCACATGCACCCAGTCTCGCGCGTGGACGCCGCGCTGGCGACCCCCACCCGTCACACGGACCTCACGGCGGCGTCATCCGGCCGGATTAGGATGCCGGACGAACGAATCCCCCGTCCCGCCGCCGCCTCCCCGTGCGCGGGCGTCACCCCGGAGTCACCCCCTTGCCTCTCGCGCTGCTCGCGCTGGCCGTCACCGCGTTCGCCATCGGCACCACCGAATTCGCCGCCATGGGGCTGCTCCCCCAGGTCGCCGACGACCTGCGGGTCTCCATCCCGCAGGCGGGCTGGCTGATCTCGGCGTACGCGCTGGGCGTGGTCGTCGGCGCCCCACTGCTGACCGCGCTGGCCGCCCGGCGTCCGCGCAAGACGGTGCTGGTGGCGCTCGCCGGGCTGTTCGCCACCGGAAACCTGCTGTGCGCGCTCGCGCCGGACTTCTGGACGCTGGCCGCCGCCCGGCTGGTCACCGGGCTTCCGCACGGCGCGTTCTTCGGGGCCGGTGCGGTGGCCGCGGCCGAGCTCGTCGCCCCGAACCGGCGGGCCCGGGCGGTGGCCGTGATGTTCTCCGGCCTGACCGTCGCCAACATCGTCGGCGTACCGGCCGCCACCCTGCTCGGCCAACACCTGGGCTGGCGGGCGACCATGCTGGTGGTCGTCCTGATCGCCGCCGCCGGGACGCTCGCCATCGCGCGGCTGGTGCCGCCGCTGCCCTCCCCCGGGCAGTCCGGGCTCCGGCACGAGCTGCGGGCCTTCCGCAACGGGCAGCTGTGGCTGGCCCTGGCCACCGTGGTGTTCGGCTGCGGCGGCTTCTTCGCCTGCTACAGCTACATCGCGCCGCTGCTCACCGAGGTCTCCGGGTACGCGACCGGCTCGGTGACGCTGGTGCTGGCGCTGTTCGGGGTCGGGATGACGATCGGCAACGTGCTCGGCGGGTTCGCGGCCGACCGGGCGCTGCGCCCGACGGTCTGCGCGGCCTTCGTGCTGCTGGCCGCCACCCTGGCGCTGTTCGCCGTGACCGCGCACGCCCGCTGGTCGGCCGCCGTCACGGTGGTGCTGATCGGGCTGTTCGGCTTCGCGATCGTGCCGGCGGTGCAGACGCTGGTCCTGCAGAAGGCGCGCAGCGCGCCGACGCTGGCCTCGGCGACAGTGCAGGGCGCGTTCAACCTGGCCAACGCGCAGGGGGCCTACTTCGGCGGGCTGGCGCTGGACGCCCGGCTCGGCTGGACCGCACCGACCCTGGTGGGCGCCGGCCTGGCCGGCTCGGGCGCGCTGATCGCGGTGCTCGCCTGGGCCGCCGACCGGCACCGGCCGGCCCCCGTCGCACCGGAGCCGGCCGCGGCCGTGACGCCTCTCGGCGTCGGGGGTCAGTACGTCTAAGGCCTGTCGAGGGGCTCGATCTCGCGGTGGGCGGCGGCCAGCAGCAGGTAGCCCTCGCCGTTGGCCTTGATGCCGGCCTTCTCGTCCTCGGTCAGCTCGCGGCGGACCTTGGCCGGGACGCCCGCGACCAGCGAGCCGGGCGGCACCCGCATCCCCTGCGGCACCACCGCGCCGGCCGCGACCAGCGACCCGGCGCCGATCCGGGCGCCGTTCAGCACGGTGGCGTTCATCCCGACCAGGGCGTCGTCCTCGACCACGCAGCCGTGCAGCACCGCATTGTGCCCGACCGAGATCCGCCGGCCGACCACCAGCGGGAAGCCCGGGTCGGCGTGCAGGGTGCAGTTGTCCTGGATGTTGCTGTCCGGGCCGACGGTGATGGACTCGGCGTCGCCGCGCAGCACCGCCCCGTACCAGACGCCCGCGCCCCGGCCGATCGTCACGTCCCCGACCACGACGGCGTTCGGTGCGAGGAAGGCGCTCGGGTCGACGGCGGGCACCCTGCCCCCGACTGCGGCGATCAGCGGCTCTGCCATGTCTCGTCCTCCTGGTGACGGTTCCCCGTGACGGTGGGCCGTTACGGGTCGCCGGTCAGCGTAGGGGGTGGCCGTCCGCAGCCGGACCCTGGCCCTGCGGGGCGCAGCAGTCGGCCGCCGAGCGGGGCGCGGATGAACGTCCCCAGGTCCGCCGTGGTGGAGATGCCCGCACCGGAGGGGCCGGCCATGGGGCAGCACGGTGGCCCCGAAGGTCCGGGGCGGGGGCGCGGCGGGCCGGGGAGGGTCAGGAGGCCGGGGCCTTGGTGCGCAGGATCTCGATGAACGCGCGCAGCCAGGCCGGGTGGTCGGGCCAGGCGCGGGCCGAGACGACGACGCCGTCCACCACCGCCTCGCCGTCGACGAACTCGGCCCCCGCCGCCTTCACGTCCGGCTCCAGCGCCGGGTAGGCGGAGCTGCGGCGGCCGGACAGCACCCCGGCCGCGGCGGTGATCAGCGGGCCATGGCAGATCTGCGCGACCGGCTTGTCACCGGCGAAGAAGTGCTGGACGATCCGCTGCACGTCGGCGTTGTTGCGCAGGTACTCGGGGGCGCGACCGCCGGGGATGACCAGCGCGACGTAGTCGGCCGGGTCGACGTCGGCGAAGGCGAGGTCGGCGGGCCAGGTGTAACCGGGCTTCTCGGTGTAGGTGTCGTAGCCGTCGACGAAGTCGTGGACGACGAACTGGAGGCGCTTCTTGGTCGGGGCGGCGATGTCGACCTGGTAGCCCTCCTCGCGCAGGCGTTGGTAGGGGTAGAACACCTCCAGCGACTCGGCGGCGTCCCCGGTGACGAGCAGGATCTTCGATGTCATCGCCGACATCCCTCCACATGGTCGAGCGTCCGACATGGCGCGGGCCCGGTCCGGTGGCCACCGGCGGCGCGGGTCCGGTCCAACCTCCCGCACCGGCCGGGCCGTTGGCAACAGGGCGCACCGGCCGGGCTGCGACGTGTGACCCTCGCTGCGCGCCCGCCGCCGTCCGTGTGCGCCGGGTCACCGCCCGGCTGCGGGCGGCGGCGGCGCGCGTCCTAGACTCCTGCTGCCGCCACGACCGCACTCCCGGAGGAGCCCATGCCGGACCGCACCACCTACCTCGTCCTGCCCGGCTACCAGAACTCGGGCCCCGAGCACTGGCAGACCCGCTGGGAGAGCGCCGAACCGGACGCGTTCCGCCGGGTGCAGCAGGCCGACTGGGACCACCCCGACCAGCCGGACTGGGTGGCCCGGGTGGACGCGGCGGTGGCCGAGGCCGCCGCCGACGGGTCGGTGGTGCTGGTCGCCCACAGCCTCGGCTGCATCACGGTGGCCCACTGGGTGGCCACCGCGCCCGCCGAGCGGACCGCCGCGGTGCGCGGCGCGTTGCTGGTCGCCCCCGCCGACATCGACACCGCCGAGGTCCCGGAGCTGGCCGGCTTCCGCCCGGTGGCCCTGGCTCCCTTCCCGTTCCCGACCGTGGTCGTCGCCAGCACCGACGACCCGTGGGCCGCCCCCGAGCGGTCCCGGCTGTTCGCCGGGGCCTGGGGCGCCCGGTACGTCGAACCGGGCGCGCACGGACACCTCAACTCGGACTCCGGGCTGGGCGACTGGCCGGAGGGCCGCAAGCTGCTCGCTGAGCTGTGACACATCGGACGGGGGGACGATGAGGAACCGGATGCCGAAGGCCAGGCGCGTCCTGGTCCGGCTGCTGCTGGCGGCCGGGGTGACCGCCGTGCTGCTCTACACCGAGGGGCAGTGGGAGAGCCGTTCGGGCGGGCTGATGCTGGTCGCCGACCTGCTGAACCAGCCCGAGCTGCTGCTCGGGGCGGCGCTGGCCGCGCTGATCGCCGCCGCCTGGCTGGGCGACCGGCGCACCGCCGTACGGACGGCCACCCGCGCGGTCACGGTGACCGCCGGCGTGGTGTTCCTGCTCGGCGTGCTGGCCGCGCACAAGGTCGCGGCGGCCGAGACCCGCCGCCGGGAGACCGCCCCGGCTCAGCCCGAGCGGGCCCTGGTCGTGGTGCACCGCTCGTACGGCGTCGGACCGAAGAGCGGCGACGACTGGCAGGTGCTGCTGGAGGCCGGTGCGGGCTGGACCGCGCGGCGCTGGTCACTGGCCCAGATCGGCCGGGCTCCGGACGACGCCCGGCTGGTGGAGGCGAGTTGGACGGGCCGGGACCAGATCACCGTGGTCACCGACTCCTATCGGCGCGTCTTCAACCTCGACCAGGACAGCGGCGAGCCGGTCGAGGCGCGCTAGGGCCTGACCACGGCGGGGACGCCGAGGATGCTGGGTGACACGGCGTCATCGTCCGCCGCCGGGCCGGGGCCCCGCAGGAGTACGGGTACTCAGGCGGGGCCGGGCGGCTCACTGGTCCTGGTTGTCGGCCGGGGCGGAGGGCGCGGACGGGGCGGAGGGCGCGGAGCGGCCGACCGGGCTGCTCGGGCTGCCCGGGCTGCTCGGGCTGCCCGGGCTGCTCGGCCGCTGCTTGCCCGGACCGGTGCCGCCGGTGCAGGAGGCGCTCGGCGAGCCGCTGGGGGTGGCGCAGCCCGGGTCGCGCTTGGGCGGGTCCGGGATGTAGACGGTCCGGAAGTCCTGCTCGGGCAGGTTCCGGACCGCGTCGTTCATCGCCTCCTGCCAGATCGGCCCGGGGCCGGTCGCCCCGAACACCTCCTTCTGGTAGTGGCCGCCGATCCGGATGTTCTTCATCGGCACCTTGGTGCCCGGGCTGCCCAGCCAGACCGAGGCGGCCAGGTTGCCCGTGTAACCGGTGAACCAGGCCGACTTCTTCTCGTCCGTGGTCCCGGTCTTTCCGGCGATCTGGCGGCCGTCGTCCAGGCCGAGTTCCTTCGCGGTGCCCTTCTCGGTCACCCCCAGCAGCACGCTGTTGATCACGTCCGCGGTGTTCTCGGACATCACCTCGCCGCACTTGGCCGGGCTCACCGGGACGTCCTTGCCGTCCACCGTGGAGATCCTGTTGATCGCCAGCGGCGCGCAGTAGGTGCCCCGGGCGGCGAAGCTCGCGTACACGTTGGCCATGGTCAGCGGGCTCACCTCCTGGGTACCGAGGCCGAGGGCGGGCAGCTCCTGGAGCGGGTCGCCGCTCGCCTTGCCGGTCACGCCCAGCTTGTTGGCCATCTGCTTGACGGCGCAGAGGCCGATCTCCTGCTCCATCTGCACGAAGTAGGTGTTGACCGAGCGGGCCATCGCCTCCTTGAGCTCGTACGGGCCGACCTCGGACGCGCTCTCGTTGGGGATGCTGCCCTCCTTCTTGCCCTTGCTCAGGTTCTTCCAGGTGCCGTCGCAGGTCTTCATCGTCGGCCAGTCCATGCGGTTGGGCGAGTCGTACCGCTGGGTGGGCGACAGACCGGCCTCCAGGCCCGCGGCGGCCACGATCGGCTTGAAGTTGGAGCCGGGCTGGAAGCCGATGCCGCCGCCCATCGCCGCGTCCACGTTGTAGTTGACGACGGTCTCGTTCTTCTCCTTCGCCAGACCGTAGGGGCGGGTCTGCGCCATCGCCAGGATCTTGCCGGTGCCGGGCTCGACCATCGTCATCGCCGCCGAGACCGGGTCGGTGACGTACACCTGCCGGGAGACGGCGTTCTGGGCGGCGGCCTGCTTCTCCGGATCCAGCGTGGTGTAGATGTTGAGGCCGCCGGTGTCCCACAGCTTCTTGCGGTCGGCGGCGTTCTTGCCGAACACCGGGTCCTGCTTGACCACGTGGCGCACGTAGTCGCAGAAGAAGCCCATGCCGGCCTGGGCGGTGATGCAGCCGTTCTGCGGGTCCTTGTACGTCAGGCCCAGCGGGGCGGCCTTGGCCTCCTTGGCCTGGTCGGCGGTGATGTGCTTGTTCTCGACCATCTTGTCGATGACGGTGTCCCGGCGCTTCTGCGCGGCCACCGGGTGCAGCTTCGGGTCGTACTGGGAGGGGTTCTGCACCAGCCCGGCGAGCATGGCCGCCTCGGGGAGGGCGAGGTCCTTGGCGTCCTTGCTGAAGTACCGCTGCGCGGCCGCCTGTATGCCGTACGCCTGGTGGCCGTAGAAGGTGATGTTCAGGTAGTTGGTGAGGATCTGATCCTTCGTCAGGTCCTCCTCCAGCTTGATGGCGTACCGGAGTTCCTGGATCTTGCGGCCGAGGGTCTTGCGCTGCGCCTCCAGGACGGCCGCCGGGTCGTCGCCGGCCTTCTCGACGTTGACGTTCTTCACGTACTGCTGGGTCAGGGTGGACGCGCCCTGGACGGTGGCGCCGCTCTCCGCGTTCTTGGTGATCGCCCGCAGGACGCCCTTGAGGTCGACGGCGCCGTGCTCGTAGAACCGCGCGTCCTCGATGTCCACCTGCGCCTGGCGCATCAGGGGCGACATCTGCTCGGCGGGTATCACCGTGCGGTCCCGCTCGTAGACCTTGGCGATCAGGCCGCCGCCGGCGTCGAAGATCTGCGTCGCCTGCGTCAGCGGCGGGGTCTTGAAGTCGTCGGGGATGCTCTCGAAGCCCTCGACGCCGCTCTTCGCCCCGAGCCCGACGGCGCCCGCCGCGGGAAGGACGAGGCCGGCCAGCAGGACACCGCCGAGCGTGCAGCAGCCGAGGAACGTGACCGTGTGACCCAGGAATCCGAGCGGGGTCTCACGGCGCCGCGGGCGCGGCACCCAGGTGTCGCCCGCGTCCGGGGCAGGTATGCGGCTCTTCGGTGACATAGCTGGAACACTAAGGCCGCGAATACCCTGCCAGGGCAGGGTGTTGGCGAAGCTTTGTCACAAATCCGCCACAGATTCGGCTCGTTCCGGCTGGTCGGACGGGTGCCCGGTCGAGGGCAAGGACCGTTCGTCCACGGCCCGTTGCCCCCTTCGCCGGTCGGGCTCGTTCGACCCGGCTCAGCCGGCCGGGCAGCGGACGTCCTCGGCCGGTCGGCGGCCGGTGACCAGGAAGTCCGTCACCACCGCGTCGCCGCAGGCGTTCCCGTTGGCCAGGTAGACGTCGTGCCCGCCGGAGTCCACCGTGACCATCCGGGCCCGATCCCCCAGCGCCGCGCGCAGCTTGAGCGCGCCCCGGTACGGGGTGGCGGGGTCGCGCAGGTTCTGCGCCAGCAGGATGTTCGCCGGGCCTCGGCCGGTAACCCGGACCGGCGACTCGGCCGGCGCGAACGGCCAGAAGGCGCACGGCATCACGTTCACCGGCATGCCCGCGGTGAGCGGACGGGCGGCGCGCTCGGCGGCGACGTCCTTCCGGTAGGCGGCCGGATCGGCGGGCCAGGCGACGTCGTTGCAGAGGGTGCCGGCGGAGGCCGCGATGTGGTTCTGCAGCACCTCCTCCGGCGGCACCACCGGCGCGGGCAGCGGGCGGCGGCCGAGGCCGGCCAGCATCAACCGGGCGAGATCGGGGAACGCGCCATCCGCGTACAGGCTCTGCAGCATGGCCTCGCGCAGCACGTTGCCGCTCAGCTCCGCCGGGTTGGCGCCCGGCCAGGGCAGCGGCGCGGCGTCCAGACGGGCGGCGAGGTCCAGGAAGAGCGGGCGGACATCCGCCGGGGTGTCCGCGACCCGGTCCGGATTGCCGGGTGCCGAGGCCCACTCGGCGAAGTCCGGGAAGCGGTCCTCGGCGCCCTGGCCGAAGGCGGCGAGCCAGCCGCGCCCCACCCGCGACGGGTCCGGATCGTCGTTGCTGTCGAGCACGATCCGGTCGGTCTGCCGGGGGAACATCGTGGCGTAGACGGCGCCCGCGTACGTGCCGTACGAGGTGCCCCAGGCCGAGAGGCGGCGCTCGCCGAGGGCCTGGCGGATCCGGTCGATGTCACGGGCCTCGTTGCGGGTACTGAGGCTGCGCAGCACCGGGCCACCGTTGCGGGCGCAGGTCTCGGCGACCCGGCGGGCGGTGGCGAGGTTCTCGTCGATCGAGCCGTCGGCGGCGGGCCAGGGCCGGAGCTTGACCATCGCCAGGTCCGACGTCTCCAGACCACAGCTGACCGGCGTCGAACGGCCGACACCGCGCGGGTCGAAGCCGACCAGGTCGTAGCGGTCCAGGACGGACTGCGGAAGCCGTTTGGCCGCGCCGGCGGGACGGTCGAGGCCGTTGTCGCCGGGCCCGCCGGGGATGATCAGCAGGACACCGTGGCGCAGGCCCGGTTTGGCGGCCGCGATCCGGGAGACGGCGAGGGTGATCTGCGGGCCGTCCGGGTCCGCGTAGTCGAGCGGGATGGCGAGGGTGGTGCACTGCTGGCGGGCGTAGGCCTGGCCCGGGCAGGCCGACCAGGCGAGGCGGCTCGCCCCGGCGGCGTCCGCGCCCGGGCCCGCCGCTGCGGCGGGCTGGGCGGCGAAGACGGTGACGACGAGCGCGGCGGCCGCGGTCACGGCGGCGAGGGTGCGGTTGGGGTTCGGCATGCCCAGAAGTCTGCTGGCGCCGGGGACTTGGACCCATCCGGGCAGCGGGTCGACCGGGGGTGGGGTAAACCCCCCTCTCCCGGCCATTGCTGAGGGGAGGTCAACACCTTGGCAGCTCCGGCTGGTTCAGAGCAGGTGGCGAGCTCCGGGCGGTCAGGACAGCAGGTCGAGCAGGGGCGTCAGGGCGGCGGGGCGCTGCTCGACCGGCAGGTGGTCCACCGGGTGGAAGGCGCAGCCCAGGGCCGTCGCCCCGCCGTCGCAGGTCCGGTCGTCGCCGACCATCAGCACGTCGGCCGGGGGCAGGCCCAGCCGCTCGCAGGCCGCCTCGAAGATCACCGGGTCGGGCTTCTGCGCGCCGAGCTCGAAGGACAGCACGTAGGCGTCGACGAGCTCGTCGAGCCCGTGCTCCCGGAAGATCGGCCGCAGGTCCCAGCCGATGTTGCTCACCACCGCCACGGGCACGCCCCGGCGGCGCAGCTCCCGCAGCACCGGCCCGGCGTCCGGGTACGGCCGCCAGCTCGCGGGTGCCATGTGCGTGTCGTAGAGGGCGTCCACATCGAGGGCGGCGGGCGGCTCGGCCGCGCGTGCCAGCGCGGTGTACGCCGCCCGGTGCAGCTGCGGGGTCAAGTCCCGCTCCTGCCAGGCCTCCTGTACGTCCACCGGGATGCGGCGGGGCGGTACGCCGCCCGGCAGGGCGCCGAACTCCTCCAGCCTCCGGACCAGTTCGGCCTGCTCGGAAGCGGGCAGGCCGAGGCCGGTGGACGCCGCGAAGGCGTCCAGCCACTGGGCGGTCGAGGCGACCCGGAAGAGGGTGCCGGAGAAGTCGAACATCACGCCTTTGGTCACACCGCCGAGCGTACCGGGCCGAGGTGAACGCCAGGGTGGGGGCCCGCACGCCGCCGGCCGGACGGGCCACCGGTCGGACGGGCCCTACCGCAGGGTCAGGATGCGCGGGCCGTCCTCGGTGATCGCGACGGTGTGCTCGATGTGCGCGGCGCGGCTGCCGTCGGTGGTGCGCAGCGTCCAGCCGTCCGGATCGGTGTCGTAGTCGTCCCGGCCGCCGGCCGTGAGCATCGGCTCGATCGCCAGCACCAGGCCCGGCCGCAGCCGGTAACCCCGGCCCGGCCGGCCCTCGTTGGGCAGGTGCGGGTCCTCGTGCATGTGGCGCCCGATGCCGTGTCCGCCGAAGCCCTCGGGCAGGCCGTAGCGCCCGGCGCGGGCGACGCTGCCGACGGCGTGGGCGATGTCGCCGATCCGGTTGCCGACCACCGCGGCGGCGATGCCGGCCTCCAGGGCGCGCCGGGTGGCGTCGATCAGGGCCGTGTCCTCGGGCCGGGCGGTGCCGACGATGAAGCTCACGGCGGAGTCGCCGGCCCAGCCGTTCAGGACGGCGCCGCAGTCGATGCTCACCAGATCGCCGTCGCACAGCCGGTAGCCGTCCGGGATGCCGTGCACGACGGCGTCGTTCACGGAGGCGCAGATGACGGCCGGGAACGGCACGGGGGCGAAGGACGGGCGGTAGCCCAGGAACGGCGAGGTGGCCCCGGCCGCCCGCAGCACGCCGCGCGCCACCTCGTCCAGTTCCAGCAGGCTCACACCCACCGCCGCCGCGTCGCGCACGGCGGCCAGCGCGTCCGCCACCACCCGCCCGGCCTCGCGCATCGCGTCCAGGGCGGCGTCCGACTTGATCTCGACCATGGTGACTCGTCTCCCCTCGATCCAATTCTTATACCGGTATTTGTATCACGGTCTGCGGAGTGGGAAGGCCGCCGGGCTGAGCGGAAGAGCGCGGCCCCCGCGCCGGCCGGACGACGGGGAGGGCGGGGGCGCGTGGCGCGGCCTCGGAGATGGGCCCCGGGGGGCCGGTCGGCCGGGGAGGGCGATGGCGCCCGGACCGTACGGGGCAGGCCGTAGTATCGACCTCATGGTGAGGACTCCGCTGACCCCGTGGGAGCGCGAGCGTGGGGAGCGCTTCGGGGCGCTGCTGCGCGAGGCGCGTGGTGAGCGCAGCATGGTCGAGGTGGCGGCGGTGGCCGGTGTCTCGGCGGAGACGTTGCGCAAGATCGAGACGGGTCGGGCGCCGACGCCGTCGTTCTTCACCATCGCGGCGCTGGCGTTCGCGCTGGATCTGTCGCTGGACGAGCTGGCGGCCGCCTGCGTGCTTCCCGAGGACGGCGAAGCGCTCTCGGCGTGACGCTCCGCACGACGCGCGACGGCCCGCCCGGGCGGTGCTGCGCCGGGCGGGCCGTCGTGGAGCGGGCGGGTCAGCTCACGGAGCTGTTGTAGCTCTCGATCGCGGGCTGGAGTTCCTTGGCCGCGTCGGCGAGGGCCTGCTGGGCGGTCTTGGAGCCCGCGATGGTCTGCTCGATGGCGGTCTCCACACCCTTGCGGGCCTGCGGCATCACGCCGAGCAGGCAGCCCGCGGTGGCCGGGGACGGCTTGGTGGCCTTGAGCTGGTCGATGGCGGTCTGGAACTGCGGGTACTTGGCCACCCACTCCTTGTCCTTGGGGTCGTCCAGGGACTTGCGGTTGACCGGGAAGTAGCCGGTGCCGGTGTGCCAGACGGCCTGCTGCTCGGGGGCGGTGACGAACTTCTCGAACTCCCAGGCCGCGCGCTTCTCGGCGTCGGAGTGGCCCGGGCCGCTGATCCACAGCGAGGCGCCGCCGATGACGGGGCCGCCCTGGTCCGCGGCGGCGACCTTGGGGAAGGCCGCGGTGGCGACGGTGAACTTGGCGGCCTCGGTGTAGCCGCGCAGCACGCCGGTGGACTCCAGGTGCATGGCGACGGTGCCGGCCTTGAACGCGGCCTGGGCGTCGTCGGTGTTGCGGCCGGTGTTGGCCGCGTAGCCGCCCTTGACCAGGTCGGCCCACCACTGGACGATCTGCGCGCCCTGGGCGGAGTCGAAGACGGCCTTGCCGGCCTTGTTGCTGCGGCCGTTGTCCTGGTCGCAGTACATGGTGCCGGACTCGGCGAGCAGCTGCTCGACGAACCAGCCGTAGATGGCGGCGCCGAAGCCGTAGCGGACGGTCTTGCCGTCGGCGTCCTTCTTGGTCAGCTTCTTCGCCAGTTCGCCGAGTTCGGCGAGGTCCTTGGGCGGCTGGGCCGGGTCGACACCGGCCTCCTTGAAGGCGTCGGTGTTGAGGTAGAGCAGCGGCATCGAGGAGTTGAACGGCATCGAGGCGAGCTTGCCGCCGACGGAGTAGTAGTTGCGGATGTTCGGGTCGAGGTCGTCGAGCGCGTAGCCGTCCTTGTCGGCGAAGGCCTGGGCCGGGACGGTCTGCTTGGAGTCGATCATGAACCGGGTGCCGATGTCGTAGACCTGCACCAGGGCGGGGGTGCCCTTCTGCTGCACCGCGGCCTTGTACTTGGCGACCAGGTCGTCGTACTTGCCCTGGAACTGCGGCTTGACCTCGATCTTGCCCTGGTGGGCGGCGTTGAACTGGTTGACCAGCCCGGTCAGGACCTCGGCGTTCTTGCCGGTCATCGAGTGCCAGAACTCGACGCCGGTGACGCCGGAGGCCTGGTCGAGCGCCTGGGCGCCGGGGGCGGCGGCGTCGGAGGAGCCGCCGGAGCCGGAGCTGGAACCGCCGGAGCTACAGGCGGTCAGGGACAGGCCGGCCACCAGCAGGGCCGCGAGCGCGCGGGCACTCTTCTTCACGGGAGGTTCTCTCTCTGTCGGGAGGGACGTGCTCGGGAGAGCGGGAGGAGCGGAGCGGAGGGCGCGGAGCCGGTCAGCGGAGCCGGTCAGCGGACGGCGCCCGCAGTGAGGCCGCGGACGATGAAGCGCTGGCCGAAGACCACCAGGGCGAGGGTGGGCAGCAGCGAGAGCACGACACCGGCCAGGATCAGGCCCGGGTCGGCCATCTCGGAGTCGCGCAGCGAGGTCAGACCGATCTGCAGGGTCTGCATGTTCGCCGTGCGGGTGATGATGAGCGGCCAGAAGTACTGGTTCCAGGCGGACAGGAAGACGTAGATCGACAGTGCCGCCAGGGCGGGTTTGTTGAGCGGGACGACGATCCGCCACAGGAACCGCCAGTGGCCCGCGCCGTCGATCCGCGCGGCGTCGCGCAGTTCGCCGGGAAGTTGCCGGAAGGACTGCCGCAGCATGAAGGTGCCGAAGCCGGAGGCGAGGAAGGGCAGCACCAGGCCGAAGTAGGTGTTTCCGAGCCCCCAGCCCGACAGCGTCAGGTAGTTGGGGATGATGATGGCCTCCCACGGGACCATCAACGTCGCCAGGAACACCCCGAACACCACGGCCCGCGCCTTGAGCGGCAGGAAGACGAAGGCGTACGCGGCCAGGATCGAGGTGAACAGCTGGGCGAGCGTGATGACGGTCGCCACGATCGCCGAGTTGGCGTACTGCCGGGCCAGCGGGATGGTGTCGACGGCGCCGGCGAAGTTCCGCCCGGTGACCGAGTGGGGCACCAACGCCGGCGGGTAGGAGGAGAGTTCGGACGGACCCATGAAGGCGCCGGCGATCGCGTAGTACACCGGGAAGGCCACGGTGACGACGGCGACGGCGAGCAGCAGGTAGACGGTGGCGCGGCCGAGCAGGTCGCGCGGCGAGCGGCCGGCCAGGATGCGGGTGCGCGGGCGGCGTGGTGCCTCGGCCCCGCCCTGGGGCCCGGCTCCGGCCTCGGTGGCGGTCACGGTCATGCGTAGTGCACCTTCCGCTCCAGGACGCCGAACTGGACGGCCGTGCAGGCGAGGACGACCACGAGCAGCACCACGGCCTGGGCACTCGCGGTGCCGAAGTCGCTGGAGCCGTAGGCGAAGGCCTTCTCGTAGACGGAGTAGACGAGGGTCCGGGTGGCACCGTCCGGGCCGCCCTTGGTGAGGATGTGGATCTGGCCGAAACTCTGCAGCGCGTGGACGGTGGAGACCACGGTCAGGAAGAACAGGTTCGGGCCGAGCATCGGCACGGTGATCGAGCGGGCCAGCCGCAGGCCTGAGGCGCCGTCGATCCTGGCCGCCTCCAGGATCTCGGCGGGGATCGAGCCGATGCCGGCGGAGAGCACCAGGACGTTGTAGCCGAGGCTCATCCAGATCGTGGTGACGGCGACCGAGAGCAGCGCGTAGCGGGAGTCGGTCAGCCAGCCGATCGGGCCGAGCCCGAGGTGCGAGAGCAGGCCGTTGAGCACCCCGCTGGCGGGGTTGAAGAACACCGCGAAGACCACGGACGCGCTGGCCACCGAGAAGGCGAAGGGCAGCGCGAAGGCGGAGCGCAGCAACCGCACGCCCCGGATCCGGTTCTCCAGGAGCAGCACCAGCGCCAGCGCGCCGAGGACGCCGGGCACCACCGTCAGCACCGTGAACAGGGCGGTGGTGACGAGGGTGCGCCGGAAGTCCGCCGAGGTCAGCAGGTCGGTGTAGTGCTTCATCCCGACGTAGCGGGAGGGCGCGCCGAACAGGTCGTTCGCGTGCCCGCTCAGGTAGATCGTCCGTCCCAGCGGGTAGCCGATGAAGAGGACGAACACCACCAGGGAGGGCAGCAGGAAGGCCCAGGCGAGCCCGTGCTCGCCCCAGCGGTTTCGGCGACCCGGTGGGGGCGCGGTGTGCGGTGCGGTCGGCATGGGGTGCGCGTCCGCCTTTCGTTGCGTCGGTTCCGGCCGAAACCGTGTCCTGCCCACACGACGGGCTGGAAACCCCACGGTGAGCAATGAGTGTCGGTGGGCTTACGCGTTCGCGTCAGAATTCGGCCGGTCGTGCGCGGACGGGCGTTGGGGCGCGTCCTCACCCGTCGCGGCATCCCCTCAAGTACGCCCTCCAGTACGCCCTCCAGTGGCCTGTCGGTGGGGCGTCGTACGGTTCCCGGATGAACGACACCAAATTCGACCTACCGGCCGCGATGGCCGAATCCCTGCGGGGCCGCGCGGGCGCCCGGGCGCTCGTCGAGGGCTTCGCAGCCTACTGGGGCGAGCCGCTGCGACCCGGCGACGGCTTCGAGGACGCCGAACTCGACGCCGCCGAGCGGCGCCTGGGCCTGCGGCTGCCCGTCGCGCTGCGCGAGGCGTACCGGCTGTTCGGCCGCCGGGCGGACCTCACCGGCAACCACAACCGGCTGCTGCCGCCGGAGGAACTGTTCGTCCTGGACGGCGCTTTGGTGTACCAGGAGGAGAACCAGGCGTGCGCGCACTGGGGCGTCCTGCTGGCCGACCTCGACCAGGACGATCCGCCGACGGTGGGCCGGCCGGACCTCGCGGACAAGTCGGAGGAACGCTGGGAGCCCTGGGAGGAGCGCTTCTCGACGGCCGCCGTGGTGATGGCGATGATGGAGAAGCTGCTGCAGGACGACGAGCTGAGCGTTTTCGCCGAGTCAGATGCGGAGGTTCCGGAGGGGCTTACGGAGCTGCCCCGGCTCGGCCGTGGCTGCCGCTGGTTCGCCTGGCCGGACGTACTGGTCATCGCGATCGACGAGGACTTCGTGGTGGCCCGGGCCCGGACCGAGCAGGCGCGGGACGCGTTCGCGGAGCTGTAGCCGCGAACGGCTCAACGACCGGTTGCCGTCCGGCCGTTGGGCCGCTCTGCCGCCCGGTCGTTGAGCCGGGGCGGGTCAGGCGGTGGCGCCGCCGTCCAGGACCAGGTCGGCGCCGACGATGAAGGCCGCCTCGGGCGAGGCGAGGTACAGCACCGCGGCGGCGACCTCCTCGACCGCACCCGCCCGGCCGACCGGGAGGCTCTCCTTCATCCGTGCGGCCTTGTCGGCCTCGTTCTCACCGGGCCGGGTGGACATGCTGGTGTCCACCGGGCCGGGGCTCACCATGGTGATCCGGATACCGTCCGCGATGTGGTCGAGCGCGGCGCTGCGGGTCAGCGCGGTGACGGCGGCCTTGCTGGCGGCGTAGGCGCCGAGGCCGGGCAGGCGCATGTGGACGCCGAGGTTGGACGAGACGTTGACGATCGCGCCGCCGCCGTGGGCCCGCATGTGGCCGATCTGGTGCTTCATGGCGAGCCAGGTGCCGGTCAGGTTGACGCCGAACACCCGGTGCCACTCGTCCTCGTCGATGTCGGCGACCGGGCCGACAGCGCCGAACACGCCCGCGTTGTTGACGGCGACGTCCAGCCCGCCGAACAGCTCGACGGTCTCCCGGACCAGCCGGGCGGCGTCCTGACCGTCCGCCACGTCCCCGGTCAGCGCGACGGCCTTGCCGCCGGCCCGCTCGATCAGCTCGACCGTCTCGGCGAGCGGGCCGGCGCTGCGGCCGGCCACCGCGACCCGCGCGCCCTCCCCGGCGAAGGCGAGGGCGATGGCCCGGCCGATGCCGCTGCCGCCGCCGGTGACCAGGACGGACTTGTCGGCGAAACGCGTGGTCATGATGAGTACTCCTTGGTTCGGTTGGTGCGTTCTGGTGCGGAGGTGGTCTTGGTGGGGTCGGCGCCCTCGGTGCTCCCGGCCTCGACGGGCCCGTTCGATCGGCGGGCGAGGGTGGCGACCGCGAGGGCGGTGAGCGCCAGCCCGACGGCGGCCGCCGCGAAGGCCGCGGCATAGCCGCCGACCACGGTCGGACGGGTGGCGGCGAGCGCCATCAGGGCGGCGACGCCGGCGGTGGGGCCGAGCTCCATGGCGGTGTTGAGCACGCCTGCGGCGAGGCCGGTCCGCTCGGGCGGCACGCCGCCGGTGGCGAGCACGGCCGCGCCGGCGAAGGCCGCCGCGGCCCCGGCGGGCAGCAGGAGCAGCCCGGGCAGCAGCCCGCCGACGTACCCGCTCCCGGGTGCGAGCCGGGCCAGCAGGCCGAGCCCGGCACCCGCCACGGCGAGCCCGCCGGCGGTGACCGCGACGGGGCCGTACCGGGCGGCCAACGGCCCGGCCAGGCGACCGGCCGCCAGCAGCGCCCCCGCGTACGGCAGGAAGGCTGCGGAGGTGGCCAACACGCCCCAGCCACGGACCTGTTGGAGGTAGAGCGCGAGCAGCAGGGAGGTCAGCGCGGTGCCGGCGGCGGTCGCCATGACGGCGGCGAGCGCGGTGGCCCGGTGCCGGTCGGCGAGGAAGCCGGGTGGCAGCAGCGGGTCTGCGGTGCGCCGCTCGGCGGCGGCGAAGGCGAGCAGCAGGAACAGCCCGGCGGCCAGCGGCGCGACCACCTCGGGGCCCCGCCAGCCGTGCTCGGTGGATGCCACCAGGCCGTAACTGGCCGCGCAGACACCGGCGGTGGCCAGGGCGGCGCCGGGCAGGTCCAGGCCCGGGCGGCGGTGGCCCGCCGGTTCGGCGGTCGGCAGCGAGCCGGAGCGGGCGAGGCCGATGAGGGCGACCAGGACGGGGACGGCGAACAGCCAGCGCCAGGAGACCCAGGCGGCGACCGCCCCGGAGAGCAGGTTCCCGGCGGTGGCACCGAGCACCGAGAGGCCTCCCCAGGTGGCCATCGCCCGCCGGTAGCGCGCGGGTTCGGGATACAGCGCCCGGACGACGGCGACCGCCGCCGGGGCGGCCAGGGCCGCGCCGACGCCCTGGGCGAAGCGGCTCGCCAGCAGGACGGGGTAGCCGGGCGCGAGAGCGCAGGCGATCGAGGCGGCGGCGAGCAGGACCAGCCCGACCCGCAGCATTCGCCGGCCGCCGTGGCGGTCGGTGAGCCGGCCGCCGAGGAGCAACAGGGCGCTGAAGGAGAGCCCGTACGCGGCGCTCAGCAGCAGGACACCGGACGGGCCGAGCCCGAACTCCCGGGCCACCAGGGGCAGCGGCACGGACAGGATCATGATCGTGAAGATCAGCGTGGCCTGCACGCCACCGAGCAGGGCGAAGCCTGGCCGGTCCGCCGTGGCGGCGCTCATGGAAACCCCCCTCCCTATAATGACCGTTCGGTCCAGTATCGAGACAGCAAAGACGACCCCTCACCATCGCCCCACGATCCGTCAGTCGAGCAGCACCAGCGCCTGCTCGGCGGCGTCCCGCACCCGGGCCGCGCCGTCGGCGGTCCTGCCCAGCACCCGCATGCCCTGCATCAGCACCAGCAGCATCCGGGCCAGCGCCCTCGGGTCCCGCCCGGCGGGCAGTTCACCCTGGGCGTCGGCGCGCACCAGGGCCGCGGTCAGCGCCGTCTCCACGTGACCGAGACTGGCCTCCACCCGACGAGCCGCCGCGGGGTCGTGCGGGGCGAGTTCGACCGCGGTGTTGGTGACGAAGCAGCCGCGCTTCATCCCGTCCTCGGCGGACTCCGCCGCGAACCGGCGGACCAGCGCGCGGACGGCCGGCAGCACCGGGCCGGGCTGGGACAGCTCGACCAGCAGCACCGGGTCAGCCTGCTCGCCGTACCGCTCCAACGCCCGCAGGAACAGTTCATGCTTGCTGCCGAAGGTGGCGTAGATGCTCGCCCGGGCGATCCCGAGCTCCTCAACCAGGTCGGCCATCGAGGTGGCCTCGTAGCCGCGCCGCCAGAACAGCTCAAGGGCCGCCTGGAGCACGGTGTCCGGGTCGAATTCCTTCGTTCGCGCCATGGGTGAACGCTAACCCTTTCCAGAACGGTCGGTCAATATAGGCCCCGAAGGTCGCACACGTGAGATCTGACGGAGCATTGCCAACTGGACTAGACCAAGGCTACCCTTACCGCCCCGTACCTCCTCCTCCCCCCACAGGAGGCGTTTCCCCATGCCCGCGAACCTTCCCACCTCCCCCCAGCAGGTGGCCGACGCCGCGCGCCCCCTCGTCCTGACGGCCTTCCGGGTCGTCGTCGGCCTGCTCTTCGCCTGCCACGGCGCCGCCTCGCTCTTCGGCGTCCTCGGCGGGGCCAAGGGCGGCGGCACCGTCCCGCTCGGCCAGTGGCCCGGCTGGTGGGCCGCGCTGATCCAGCTGCTCGGCGGCGCCCTGGTGCTGCTCGGCATCGGCACCCGGACGGCCGCCCTGCTCTGCTCCGGCTCGATGGCGTACGCCTACTTCACCGTCCACCAGGAGCACTCGCCGCTGCCGCTGCAGAACGGCGGCGAGCCCTCCGTCATGTTCTGCTGGGCCTTCCTCGCCATCGCGGTGCTCGGCTCCGGCCCGTACGCCCTGGACCGGCTGCTGGTGCGGCGCGCCGCGGCCGAGCCGGTGACCGAGCCCGCGACGGAACCCGCACCGGCCGGCGTGCAGCCCCGCCCGACCGGCTGAGCGGCCCGCTGGGCGGCCCCTGGCCGAGCGACCGGCTGTGCGGGGTCAGTGCTCGGACAGGTGCCGCTCCACCGAGGCGACCTTGGCGGTGAGCCCGTCGGTGACCCCGGCCCGGTCGTCGATCTTGATGACCGTGCTCACCCGGCCGCTGTAGGCCTTCACCGCCTCGATCGCCTCCCGAATCACCGGCATCACCTCGTCCCACTCCCCCTCGATGCTGGTGAACATCGCGTCGGTCCGGTTGGGCAGCCCGCTCGCCCGGACCACCCGGACGGCGGCGGCCACCGCCTCCCCCACGTCCTCGCCGATCCCCAGCGGGGTCACCGAAAAGGCTGCGATCACGACTCTGCGCTCCTTCCGCCGACGGCCCTCGCCGGCGGCACCGGTCGCGGTCCGGACCGATCCGGACCGCGACCAGGCTAACCACACGCGGCCGGACCGGCCCTGAGCGCGGCGGCCGTTCACACGACGGTCGGCAGCGGCGGCTCGACCGCGAGCGGGGCGGTGGAGCGGGCCCGGTGCTGGGCGGCCCACGAGGTGAGGGCCAGCGTGCAGGCGTGGTCCAGGTGGCGCAGCCCGGACCAGTCGAGCTCCACCGGCCGGTCGGCCGGCAGCCGCTCCAGGGTGTCCAGCAGGCGGGGCAGCCGCAGGAAGGTCGCGTTCCCGCTCAGCCGGACGCGCAGCAGTTGCTCGCCGGACGGCAGGACCAGCTCCTCCACGCCGATCTGCAGGTGCGAGGTCTGCCAGGCGGACTTGACCACGGCCAGGCCGATGCCGATCAGCACCCCCTCGAACAGGTCGGTGGCGATGATGGCGGTCGCCGTCACCCCGAGCACCAGCGCCTCGCCCCGGTGGCCGCGGCAGAGCGCGGTGATCCGCCGCAGCGGGACGAGCTTCGCGCCGGCGTGGACCAGGACGGCCGCCAGCGCGGTGAGCGGGACGAGCCCGAGCACGCCGGGCAGCAGCGCGGTGAACAGCAGCAGCCAGACCCCGTGCAGGGTGCGCGAGGCCTTGGTCCGCGCCCCCGCCTGGACGTTGGCCGCGCTGCGAACGATCACCGCGGTCATCGGCAGGGCACCCAGCAGCCCGCAGACGGTGTTGCCGACGCCCTGGGCGGTCAGCTCGCGGTCGTAGTCGGTGCGCCGGCCGTGGTGCATCCGGTCGACGGCGGCGGCGCTGAACAGCGTCTCGGCGGAGGCGATCAGGGTGAAGGCGACGACCGTGCCGAGGCCGGCGGTGCCGACCAGCGCCCCCAGTGCGGCGCGGTCGGGCAGGTGGACGACGTCGAGCAGGCCGGCCACCCGGACCCTCGCCACCGGCAGGTCGGCGAGGGCCGTGACGGCGGCGGCCAGCCCGACCGCGGCCAGCGGTGCGGGGACGCTGCGGGCGACGCGCCCGGGCAGGTACTTCCAGGCGACCAGCACCAGCAGGGTGGCCAGCCCCAGGGCGACCGCGCTCGGGGCGGCCGCGCCGGTGACCGCGTCCGCCAGCAGGGCGGGCAGTCCGGCGATCTTCTCCGGCCCGGTGGCCGGGGCGCGGCGGTCGGCGAGTGCGTACAACTGGCCGAACAGCAGCGTCAGTCCGATGCCGGCCAGCATGCCGTGCACCACCGAGGCGGACATCGCCCGGAACCAGCGGCCGAGCCGTAAGGCCCCCATCGCGATCTGGAGCAGCCCGGTGCCGAGGACGAGCAGGCCGAGCGAACCGACACCGAAGCGCTGGACGGCGTCGTAGACCAGGACGGTCAGGCCGGCGGCCGGACCGCTGACCTGCAGGCTGCTGCCGGGCAGGAGGCCGACCGCCAGGCCTCCGACGATGCCGGTGACCAGCCCCAGCTCGGCCGGGACGCCGGAGGCGACCGCCACCCCGACGCAGAGCGGCAGGGCGACCAGGAACACCACCACCGAGGCGGGCAGGTCGTAGCGCCAGGGGACGGCGCGCAGCGCGGCGAGCGGGAGCCGGCGGCGGCCCGGCGGGGCGGCCTCGCGGGGGCGGCCCGGCGGGTCCTTGCGGCGGCGGGGCAGTCGGCTCACCCGGTCACCACCGGGGAGCGGGCAGGGAGACAGCACATGGGGACACGTTCCTTTCGCACGGCCGCCGCTGCGGGCGCGCCGTCGCTGGGCAGGGGGGCACTGGACAGGGGGTGTCTCCGGCGGCAAAGGGTCGCCGACGGCAGGGGGCACCGGCAGCGGGAGGTCGCCGGTGGCGCGGGCCACCGGATCGGCGGCGGTCAGGCGGAGGTAGCGGGGCGTGGCAGGGCGGGCGCGGCGGAGCGGGCGGTGGACCGCAGGTGCAGGCGACAGCGGTACGGCCGCGGGTCCGGGCGGACCGGACGACGGCGGCGGGTGTCGGGTCGGTGCGGTCAGGGGGTGCGTCCCTCGCTCGGGTGCGGCGGACCGGGCGCGCTGGTCCTGGACGGGACCGGCCGCTGGAGCTCCCCCGCTCCCGGACGATCCCAACTCCCCCTGCCGCGGCCTCAGTTGGACGTCACAGGCCCGGCGTGGCACCGACAGTACCCAGCGGCGCGGGGCGGGCCCACCTCGGACACCGTCCCTTCACCCGCGCTGCACACCGGCCGCGCTTTCCGGCCCGGAACGGCCGCTTCCCCGGGCACACCAGCACGATCGGCGACCAGGTGTACGAACCAGGCCCGTGCAGCACCGTTTGCAGCAAGCAACGAGCCGGCCGGCCCGGAAGGCACCCGGCGCTGGAGGAAGCGGTCATGGCCCAACCGAAGCCACCGTGACAGCCTGGCCCGATACCCGGACGCCACACCCCCGCGCCCGCGGCGACCTGCGGTTTCACACCCCGGAGCCGACTTCCACATTCTGTTGAAGCCCCCCTTGACGCCCCGACGGGCCCCGCCGTACCGTGTTTCCGCATAAAGAAACCATTCTTCCGTATGGTGGAATTCTGGAGATGAGCCCTCCGACCCACTGCGGGCCGACGCAGGAGAAACCCGATGCCTCGTATGACAGCCGCCCGCGCGGCAGTGGAGATCCTCAAGCTCGAAGGCGTTGACGTCGCGTTCGGCGTGCCGGGCGCGGCCATCAACCCGTTCTACGCCGCGCTCAAGGCCTCCGGCGGGATCCGGCACACGCTGGCCCGGCACGTCGAGGGCGCCTCCCACATGGCCGAGGGCTACACCCGCGCCGAGGCCGGCAACATCGGCGTCTGCATCGGCACCTCGGGCCCGGCCGGCACCGACATGATCACCGGCCTGTACTCGGCGATCGCCGACTCCATCCCGATCCTGTGCATCACCGGCCAGGCCCCGGTCGCCCGCCTGCACAAGGAGGACTTCCAGGCCGTCGACATCGCCTCGATCGCCAAGCCCGTCACCAAGGCCGCCACCACCGTGCTGGAGGCCGCGCAGGTCCCCGGCGTGTTCCAGCAGGCCTTCCACCTGATGCGCTCCGGCCGTCCGGGCCCGGTCCTGATCGACCTGCCGATCGACGTCCAGCTGACCGAGATCGACTTCGACCCCGAGGCCTACCAGCCGCTCCCGGTCTACAAGCCGGCCGCCAACCGGATCCAGATCGAGAAGGCCATCGCGCTGCTCCAGGAGTCCGAGCGCCCGCTGATCGTCGCCGGCGGCGGCGTCATCAACGCCGACGCCGCCGACCTGCTGCGGGAGTTCGCCGAGCTGACCGGCGTCCCGGTCGTCCCGACCCTGATGGGCTGGGGCATCGTCCCCGACGACCACGAGCTGAACGCCGGCATGGTCGGCCTGCAGACCTCGCACCGCTACGGGAACGAGAACTTCCTCGCCTCGGACTTCGTCCTGGGCATCGGCAACCGCTGGGCCAACCGCCACACCGGCGGCCTGGACGTCTACACCGCGGGCCGCAAGTTCGTCCACGTCGACGTCGAGCCCACCCAGATCGGCAAGATCTTCGCGCCCGACCTCGGCATCGCCTCCGACGCCAAGGCCGCGCTGGAGCTCTTCGTCCAGGTGGCCGGGGAACTCAAGGCCGCCGGCCGGCTCAAGGACCGCAGCGAGTGGGCCGCCTCCGCCCAGGCCCGCAAGGCGCAGCTGCAGCGCCGCACCCACTTCGACAACGTGCCGATCAAGCCGCAGCGCGTCTACGAGGAGATGAACAGGGCCTTCGGCCCGGAGACCCGCTACGTCACCACGATCGGCCTCTCCCAGATCGCCGGCGCGCAGATGCTGCACGTCTACCAGCCGCGGCACTGGATCAACTGCGGCCAGGCCGGCCCGCTCGGCTGGACCATCCCGGCCGCGCTGGGAGTCGCCACCGCCGACCCCGAGGGCCAGATCGTCGCGCTCTCCGGCGACTACGACTTCCAGTTCATGGTCGAGGAGCTGGCGGTCGGCGCCCAGCACCGGATCCCGTACGTCCACGTGCTGGTGAACAACTCGTACCTGGGCCTGATCCGCCAGGCGCAGCGCAACTTCGACATCGACTTCCAGGTCAAGCTGGAGTTCGAGAACATCAACGCGCCGGAGCTGGGCGTCTACGGCGTGGACCACGTCAAGGTCGCCGAGGGCCTGGGCTGCAAGGCGATCCGGGTCACCGAACCCGAGGGCCTGCTGCCGGCCTTCGAGGAGGCCAAGAAGCTGGCCGCCGAGTTCCGCGTCCCGGTCGTCGTCGAGGCGATCCTGGAGCGGGTCACCAACATCTCGATGGCCGCGGCCGACATCGACAAGGTCAACGAGTGGGAGGAGGTCGCCACCCTCCCCGAGCACGCGCCGACCGCGATCAGGCCGCTCGCGCTCTGACTGGTTGCGCGGGGGCGGACGAGCCGCTCCGTACGCCCCTCGCGCCCGGAACACCAGCGGCGCCGGCACGGTTGAGCCGTCCGGGACCGCTACCGTGTGCCCGGGCGAGAACCCGCTGCCAACCTGCCGAAAGGACCACCACCGTGAGCCTGTACGACATCCCCCTGCGCACGCTCTCCGGCGAGCCCACCTCGCTGGCCGACCACAAGGGCAAGGCGCTGCTGATCGTCAACGTCGCGTCCAAGTGCGGCCTGACCCCGCAGTACGCCGGGCTGGAGCGGCTCCAGGAGCGCTACGCCGGGCGCGGCTTCACCGTGCTGGGCTTCCCGTGCAACCAGTTCGCCGGGCAGGAGCCGGGCAGCGCCGAGGAGATCCAGACCTTCTGCTCGACCACGTACGGCGTGACCTTCCCGCTGTTCGAGAAGATCGACGTCAACGGCGAGGACCGGCACCCGCTGTACCGGCAGCTGACGCAGGTCGCCGACGCCGAGGGCGAGGCCGGCGACGTCGCCTGGAACTTCGAGAAGTTCCTGGTCTCCCCGGACGGCACCGTGGCGGCCCGGATCCGGCCGCGGGTCGACCCGGAGGCGGACGAGCTGACCGCCGCGATCGAGGCCGTGCTGCCGGCCTGACCCGACCGCCGACGGACCGGCCCCGGGCACCCGCCCTGGGGCCGGTCCGTCATTCCCAGGGTCCGTCGAGCAGCCCCTCTCGATTGCCGAGTCGGTCTTCGACTGAACGGAGCCGACAGACCTGCGCACCACTCATGTCCGTTCGCATGGGGGGTTCGTCGAAAGGACCGTCGAGAAGCCCGAGCCGCTGGTGCCGGTGCGGCAGCAGCGGCTTCACAGACCTGGCCGCCCACCGACCGCGCCCGGCCCAGCCCGGCCGACATCACCAACTCGCGCTGCTTCCACCATCAGGCTGGACGGCGCTGCTGATCCCAGCCGTCGATCGGTGTCCACTCGTGCTCCAGGATCGAGTAGGTGATCGAGTCACGCCAGGCGCCGTGAACGAAGACGTGGTCGCGGATCCGCCCGTCCTCGGTCATCCCGGCTCGCAGCAGGGTGCGCTCGGAGGCCTCGTTGAGCGGGGAGCGGGCGGCCCAGATGCGGTGCAGGCCGAGGACGTTGAAGCCGAGGGAGCACAGCAGGTGAACGGTCTCCGTGCCGAAGCCCTTGCCCCACTCGGCCGGGTGGAGGGCGAAGCCGATGGTGGCGGCCTGCTGAGGCTCGGTGGCCAGGCGTGCGTAGCCGATCAGTTGGTGCTCGTCGAGCCGGGTGATGGCGAGGCAGTACTCGGTTCGCGGGGTAGCGTTCGCGGAGTCGATGGAGCGGGCGGTGATCGCCTGGACCTGTTCGCGGGTGCGGGGTTCGAAGCTGAGGTGCCGGGTGGCTTCGGGGTCGCCGTAGATGGCCAGGAGGGCGTCGGCGTCCTCGGGTTCGACCTCGCGCAGTGCCAGGTTGGGGCCGGTCAGGTGAACTGGGGTCATGGCTGCGGAGCCTATCCGTGGGGTCACCGGACGAGGACCGAGGTCGGGGTGGCGGTGAAGGCCTCGATCTCCTCGCGCAGGTCGGCCGCCGCACCGGCGCCGCGGCGGCCGTCGCGGTGCAGTGCGGCGTGGACCCGCTGGGCACTGCTGACGATGCCGAAGTTCCGCCGCTCGACAGGAAGGTCGAGCACCGGGCGGACGGCCTCGACAGCGCCTTCGATCTCTCCCCGGGCGATGCGGGCGAGGGCGAGGTCGGTCTGGGCGCCGGCTTCGTCGCCGAAGGCCCAGTCGTCCTCGGAGGCGTCGCGATAGGCGGCGACGGCGGCCTCGGACTGGCTCTCGCCGAGTGCGGCGTCCTCGCCGAGCTGCACGGTGGCCTCGGCGACGTAGTAGAGCTGGCGGGGCAGCGGAAAGGTCATGATGCCGCCGAAGGCGTCGAGGTCGTCGGATTCGGTGGCCGCGCGGGCGTCCTCGGCCTGCTGGATGGCGGTGCGGGTGGCCTCGCCGTCGCCGAGGAGGGAGTGGGCGCGGGCGGAGAGACAGGCCAGCCAGACGCCGGTGGTGCCACGGACGACCCCGGCCGCGCTCTGCCCGAGCGCGGCGTAGTCGGCGGTCACGAAGACGGTTCAGAGTGTTGTGGCTCCAGTGCACATGCCAGCCACCTTCCGGGTCGCGCCGTGAGGAGCGGACCTCACGGCAGCAACAGCCGCGTCCCCGGCGGGAGTTCGCCGTCCTCGGCGGCGTCGCGCAGGTGGGCCAGCAGGGTGGTGTGCAGCGCCTCCGCGGCACGGGTGAGCGGCACCTCGTGGCCGTGGGCGACGGCGATGGTGCGGCCCAGGCCCGGTTTGGCGAACGGGGTGACGGACAGGCCCGAGCGGGCCGCCACCATGCCGGGCACCACGGCGGGCCCGATCCCGGCCCGGACGAAGCCCAGCACCGCGTCCATCTCGCCGCCCTCCACCGCGAACTCCGGCTCGAAGCCCGCCGCCCGGCAGGCCGCGAGCGTCGCTTCGCGGACGTCGTAGCCCTCGCGGAACATCACCAGCGGGCACCCCCTGAGCTCTGCCACCCGGACCTTGCGCCGGGCCCGCCGCTCGGCGGAGACCAGCACCAGCTCCTCGTGCAGCAGCTCGGTGACCGCGAGGGCGGGCGCCGCCTCGCCGCTCGGCGGGGTGATGATCAGCGCGAGGTCCAGCTCCCCCGCCGCCAGCCAGCGCACCAGGTCGCGCGAGCCGCCCTCGCGCACCCCCAGCGCCACCCCCGGG
This sequence comes from Kitasatospora sp. NPDC087861, assembly GCF_044742585.1. Taxonomy (NCBI): domain Bacteria; kingdom Bacillati; phylum Actinomycetota; class Actinomycetes; order Kitasatosporales; family Streptomycetaceae; genus Kitasatospora; species Kitasatospora sp. NPDC087861. Next base: position 9,365 of record NZ_JBIUUS010000035.1, on the reverse strand, counting down.
TAGCGGTCCCGGAACAGCCGCAGCACGTCCGGCACCAGGCTGGTGCACAGGCTCGGCGGCGCGCCCAGCCGGACCCGGCCGCGGCGCAGCTGCACCGTCTCCTGGACGGCCAGGCGGGCGCTCTCGGTGTCGGCGAGGATGCGCCGGGCCAGCGGCAGCAGGGCGTCCCCGGCGTCGGTCAGGGCGATGTTGCCGCGGGTGCGGTGGAACAGCTCGGCGCCCAACTCCCGCTCCAGTGACCGGATCTGTTGCGAGAGGGACGGCTGTGCCACGTGCGCCGCCTCGGCCGCGCGGGTGAAGTGGCGGGTCTCGGCGACGGCGAGGAAGTAGCGGAGTTGCTGGAGCTGCACACGGCCAGGATAGGCCGCGTCGATAGCCGGTGCCTATCGTCGTGAGCCGCAGCATGTCTTGGACGCACCCTGGCGCCCGTCCCTACCGTTGCTGCCATGACAACCGCGACTCGGACGGCCCGGCGCCCGTCCACCCTGGCGACCCTGTGGCGGTCGACCGTCGGCAAGAAGGCGGTGATGGCCGTCAGCGGGCTGGTCATGCTGCTGTACCTGGTCGCGCACATGCTGGGCAACCTCAAGGTCTTCGCCGGCCCCGACGACATCAACGGCTACGCGGCCTGGCTGCGCACCATCGGCCAGCCGTTCCTCGGCCACGAGTGGTTCCTCTGGATCGCCCGGTTCGGCCTGCTCGCCGCCGTCCTGCTGCACGGCGTGTCCGCCTACCAGCTCAGCCGGCGCGACCTCGCCGCCCGGCCGAGCAAGTACGTCCACAAGCGCCGCCGGGCGAGCTACGCGACCCGGACCATGCGCTGGGGCGGGGTGATCCTGGCGCTGTTCATCGTCTGGCACATCCTCGACCTCACCACGCTGACCGTGAACCCGGTCGCCGAGGAGGGCCACCCGTACCAGAACGTCGTGGCCTCCTTCGGCCGCTGGTACGTCGACGTGTTCTACATCGTCGCGATGCTGGCCCTCGGCTTCCACATCCGGCACGGCTTCTGGAGCGCCGCGCAGACCCTCGGCGCCAACAACGCCCGCCGCGACCGGGCGCTGAAGCTGACCGCCAACGGCCTGGCGCTCGTGCTGACCGCAGGCTTCCTGTCCGTCCCCGTGGCCGTGATGACCGGAGTGGTGAGTTGAGCGACTACAGCGACTACCGGGTCGGCGAGCCCATCGCCGACACCAAGGCCCCCACCGGGCCGATCGAACAGCGCTGGGACCAGCGGCGGTTCGACGCCAAACTGGTCAACCCGGCCAACCGGCGCAAGCACACCGTGATCGTGGTCGGCACCGGCCTGGCCGGCGGCGCGGCCGGCGCCACGCTGGCCGAACAGGGCTACCACGTCGTCCAGTTCTGCTTCCAGGACTCCCCCCGGCGCGCCCACTCGATCGCCGCCCAGGGCGGCATCAACGCGGCCAAGAACTACCGCAACGACGGCGACTCGATCCGCCGGCTGTTCTACGACACCGTCAAGGGCGGCGACTTCCGCGCCCGCGAGTCCAACGTGCACCGGCTCGCCCAGGTGTCGGTGGAGATCATCGACCAGTGCGTGGCCCAGGGCGTCCCGTTCGCCCGCGAGTACGGCGGCCTGCTGGACACCCGCTCCTTCGGCGGCGTGCAGGTCTCCCGCACCTTCTACGCCCGGGGCCAGACCGGCCAGCAGCTGCTGCTCGGCGCCTACCAGGCGCTGTCCCGGCAGATCGCCGCCGGGAACGTGGAGATCCACCCGCGCACCGAGATGCTCGACCTGCTCGTCGTCGACGGCCGGGCCCGGGGCATCGTCGCCCGCGACCTGGTCACCGGCGCGATCAGCACCTACACCGCGGACGCCGTGGTGCTCGCCACCGGCGGCTACGGCAACGTCTTCTACCTCTCCACCAACGCCAAGAACTCCAACGCCACCGCGATCTGGCGGGCCCACCGGCGCGGCGCCCACTTCGCCAACCCGTGCTTCACCCAGATCCACCCCACCTGCATCCCGCGCTCCGGCGACCACCAGTCCAAGCTCACCCTGATGAGCGAGTCGCTGCGCAACGACGGCCGGATCTGGGTGCCCAAGGCCCAGGGCGACACCCGGCCGCCGGCCGAGATCCCCGAGGACGAGCGGGACTACTACCTGGAGCGGATCTACCCCGCCTTCGGCAACCTGGTGCCGCGCGACATCGCCTCCCGCGCCGCCAAGAACGTCTGCGACGAGGGCCGCGGCGTCGGCCCCGGCGGGCAGGGCGTCTACCTCGATTTCGCCGACGCCATCCGCCGGCTGGGCCGGGACGCCGTCGCCGCCAAGTACGGCAACCTGTTCGACATGTACGAGCGGATCACCGCCGAGGACCCGTACCAGGTGCCGATGCGGATCTATCCCGCGATCCACTACACGATGGGCGGGCTCTGGGTCGACTACGACCTGCAGACCACCGTCCCCGGCCTGTTCGCCGTCGGGGAGGCCAACTTCTCCGACCACGGCGCCAACCGACTCGGCGCCAGCGCGCTCATGCAGGGCCTCGCCGACGGCTACTTCGTGCTGCCGCCCACCCTCAACGACTACCTGGCCCGCAACCCGCTGCCCGCCGTGCCCACCGACCACCCGTCGGTCGTCGAGGCCGAGGCCGAGGTCGAGGACCGCCTCAACCTCATCCTCTCGGTGGACGGCGACCGCACTCCCGACTCCTTCCACCGCGAGCTGGGCGAACTCCTCTGGGACGAGTGCGGCATGGCCCGCGACGAGGCGGGGCTGCGCCGCGCGCTGGCGCGCATCCCGCAGCTGCGCGAGGAGTTCTGGCGCCGGATCAAGGTGCCCGGCACCGGGCAGGAGCTCAACCAGGCGCTGGAGAAGGCCAACCGGCTCGTCGACTACTTCGAGCTCGCCGAACTCATGTGCCTGGACGCCCTGCACCGCGCCGAGTCCTGCGGCGGCCACTTCCGCACCGAGAGCCAGACCCCCGACGGCGAGGCCGCCCGGCGCGACGAGGAGTACGGCTACGCCGCCGCCTGGGAGTTCACCGGCACCGGCGCCGCCCCCGTCCTCCACCGCGAGGCCCTCGACTTCGAGCACGTCCACCCCACCCAGCGGAGCTACGCATGAACCTCACCCTGCGCATCTGGCGCCAGGCGGGCCCGGACGCACCCGGGTCGATGACCACCTACCAGGTCGGCGGCATCAGCCCCGACATGTCCTTCCTGGAGATGCTCGACACCCTCAACGAGGAGCTGATCACCCTCGGGGACCAGCCCGTCGCCTTCGACCACGACTGCCGTGAGGGCATCTGCGGCGCCTGCGGCATGGTCATCAACGGCCAGGCCCACGGCCCCGAGCGGACCACCACCTGCCAGCTGCACATGCGGCACTTCCAGGACGGCGACACCATCGACGTCGAGCCGTGGCGGGCGGCGGCCTTCCCGGTGGTCAAGGACCTGGTGGTGGACCGCTCCGCCTTCGACCGGATCATCGGCTCCGGCGGCTACATCTCCGCCCCCACCGGCAGCGCCCCCGACGCGCACGCCACGCCCGTCCCCAAGGAGGCCGCCGACACCGCCTTCGAGCACGCCGAGTGCATCGGCTGCGGCGCCTGCGTGGCGGCCTGCCCGAACGGCTCGGCGATGCTGTTCACCTCCGCCAAGGTGGTCCACCTCAACGTGCTCCCCCAGGGCGCGCCGGAGCGCGCGTCCCGGGTGCGGAACATGGTCACGGCGATGGACGCCGAGGGCTTCGGCGGCTGCACCAACACCGGTGAGTGCGCCACCGCCTGCCCCAAGGGCATCCCACTCCCCAGCATCGCCGCGATGAACCGGGAGTTCCTGCGGGCCGCACGCGGCTGACCGGCCTGCCCGCCCGGCCCCACGTCCCCGGCCCCCCCGACCCCGGCCCCACGTCCCCGGCCCCACGTCCTCAGGCGCGGGGCCGACGGCGTGCGACGGGGCGCGCGGGACGTTCGCGCGCTCCCCATCGGAGTGGCGGATCCTCAGGACCGGCGCTCCCGTCCGGAAAATCGCGCTACGGTGGTTCTCCACCACGGAAGGACGGCATATGCCCGAGGTTCAGTCCTGTTCCGGGTGCGGAGGGTCCGGGGGGACCGAGAAGACCGAAGCCACGGTCGAGCGGGACGAGGAAGGAAACACGGTGCCGAGGATCCACACCTTCTGGTCGCCCTGCGGTCGGTGCCACGGATCCGGGACGGTGATCGTCGGATGAGGTTGGTCTTCGAGTGCGTCGAGTGCGGCGGGCACTACCTGCCGCCCGAGAGCATGGCCTACCCGGACGGACCGGCCTCGCCGGTCTGGTGCTCGCGCTGCCAGTCGGCCAAGCACGCCGCCGACGTCCAGGAGGACCCGCTGCTCGCCCGTGTCGCCCTGGCCGCCGCCCGGGCCGCGCTGGCCCGCCGGGTGACGGACGGCGAGCCGACCGCGCGCGGCGACGTCCGTCCGTCCCGGCCGCCGCTGTCCCGCCGGGCCCGGTCCGGCCCGGGCGGGGTCCGCAGCAGGCTGGGCTGAACGTCGACGCCGAGCCGGCGTCGACTCCGAGCAGGCCTCAGCCCCGGGTGGGCGTGGTCGCGAGGAACTGCTCCAGCACGGCCGCGACGGTGTCCGGGGCGTCCTCGGGGCTGTAGTGCCCGACGCCCGGCAGCTCGACGGCCCGGCCGCGCGGGAACGCCTCGGTGAACAGCGGCAGGAAGTGCCGGGCGCCCAGCGTCCGGTCGGCCGCACCCCAGAGCGCGAGGGCGGGCAGCGCCGCCAGGGCGGTCCGGGCCTCGACGGTCGGGGTCTCGAACGCGTGCGCCCCGACCGCGAAGCCCTTCGCCCAGCCGAGCGCCCCGGCCGCCTCCGCCCGGGTGGGGAAGGCCGAGCCGTAGGCGGTCAGCCAGGTGTCGGTGATCAGGGCGTTGTTCTGGAAGCCGTTGAGCTTCAGGATGCTCAGGATCGTGTAGCCGAGCTCGCCGAGGACGGCGTCGAGGGTGCCGTCGGCGTGCGCCCGGGCGATCCAGCGGAACCACGGGGACTCGGCGGCGTTGGCCGCCAGCGCGTCGCCGAGGCCGGGCTGGCCGAACGGCGTCGGCCCGTTGAGGCTGGCCACCCGGGCGATCAGCTCGGGGTGGCGGGCGGCCAGCCCCATGCCGACCGGGCCGCCGAAGTCGTGCAGGACGAGGGTGACGTCGCGCAGGCCGAGGTCGAGGACCAGCGCCTCCAGGTTGTCGACGTGGTCCTGCAGCCGGTAGGTGCGGTCGGCCGGCGTCGCGCTCTTGCCGAAGCCCATGTGGTCCGGGACCACCACCCGGTGGGTCGGGGCCAGGCGGCGGACCAGGTCGCGGAAGAGGTAGCCCCAGGTGAGTTCGCCGTGCAGGCAGAGCAGCACGGGGCCGTCGCCCTCGTCGACGTAGTGCATCGGGAAGCCGGGGGCGGTGCTGAAGTGCGGCGCGTACGGGAAGGTGCCGTCGAAGCTCTCGTGGGCGGCGATCATGGTCGGGCTCGCTCCATGCTGGTAGCAGATTGAAACCGGCACGGGTGAGGCTAAACCCTCTGGTTTCAACAAGCAACCGGTCGAGGTCAGAACAGCGCCTCCTGGGTGTCCGGCTCCGGCGGGCGGACCCGCTCCTCCAGGGCGACGCCCGCCGTGGCGCGCCCCGTGACCGCGGTGAGCGTCCAGCCGGTGAGCAGGCGGGTGTCCAGCAGCAGCGGGCCGGAGCCGTCGGCCTGGTCCAGGAAGAGGTGACGGCCGACCGGCGCCCGCAGGGTGCCCGCGATCACCGCCCCGGCGGCCAGGCCGCCGATCTGCCGGTACGCCTCCGGGGCTCCGCCGGACAGCCCGAACCGCACCACGTGGTCGACCACCGGACGGTCGGCGAGCAGCTCCACGGCGTGGCCGTCCAGCAGGCGGTGTGCCCGGGCCAGGGCCTCGGCGAGCACGGCCCGGCGGTACGGCTCATCGCCGTGCGCCCACCAGTGCTCGGTCTTGAGCCGGACCTTGAACCGCTCGCGGGCCAGCCCCGAGGCGGCGACGGTGAGTTCGGCGCGCCGGATCGCCGGGAGACCACCCCGGGCGGTGAACGCATAGGCCAGCGCCCCCTGTTCGAGCAGCCGGCTGTCGCCGCGCTGCTCGGCGGTCAGGCCGACCTTCAGCAGGCCGTCGCCGAACCAGGCGAGGTAGAGCAGGTACGTCCGGCCGTCGTCGAGGATCCGGTCCCGGGCGAGGGCCAGGCCCCGGTCGACGCTCTGGCAGGCCGGGCACTGCACCGCGCCGCCGTCCGGGGCGATCTCCGCGTGGTGCGGACACGGGGTGCGCTCCGTCGCCCCGGCGAGCCAGGCGCCGGTGCAGCGGCGCGGCCCGCCCAGCAGCCAGCCGACCTCCGCGCCGGGCGTGACGGCCCGCTCGTGCGCCCGGCCGCCGCGTACGGCGCCGAGCAGGGCGCGGCCCTCGTGCCAGCTCAGCCCGGTGGAGACCCAGCCGCCGGGCCGGTCCGGGTGCTGCGGTGCGATCGTCACGGGCAAACCCTCCCTCTCGAACCAGCGAGGGTACCCGCCCCCACCGACAACGCCCGCCCGGCCGCCTCACCGCACTCCCGCCGGGCCCCGGGGGCGGGCGCCGCGGGAGCCCCGAGGGCCTGTCCTCGAACCCCCGCCGTCCGCCCGGCGGGCGGGCCTCGCGGCGTTGGGGTGCGCGGGATGGGGGTACCTCCCGGCCGAAGGCTGGGGGAGCATCACCATGCAGACGGGGGTTTGAGGGAGGGCCCCAGGACCGCCCCCGGCCGATCCGGCCGAAATCCGGCAGCGGTGCAGGTCGCCGGGGCTTGGCCCGGTGGGGTGTTCACGTTCTATTGTTGCGGGCGCGGTGGGCGCCGCGGCCGGGAGGCGGGCGGCGCGACCGGTCCGGCGTGCAATGAAGGGGTGGACGGTGGCGGGGCGGCGGAACGACGGAGTGCTGGCGATCTGGGCGGAGGCGCAGCGGCAGCAGCAGCGCCGGGAGGAGGCCCGCTGGCGGGCCGAGGCGGCGCAGGAGCGCCAGCGGGAGCGCGAACAGCGCGAGGCGCAGCGGGCGGCGGCCCGCAACGAGCGGGAGGCGCAGCGGGCGTACCAGCAGTCCCGGGAGGCGGAGGCGGCCCGACTGACGGCCGAACTGGACTCCCGGGTCGAGGAGTTGCGCGGGCTGCTGGCCGCCGGGCTGCGGGCGCCGGCGTTCGACCCGCAGACGCTGCTGGCACCGCGCCCGGTGCCGCCGTTCGACCCGGGCCCGCTGGGCCAGGCGGTGGCGATGCCCGATCAGGGCGGCCCGAAGTACCACGTGCCGCCGCCGGACCAGGTGCAGGCGCGCAATCCGGGGGTGCGGCGGCAGTACGAGCACTATCTGACGCAGGCCCGGGCCCGGTTCGAGCAGGACTGGTACGCCGCCCAGGCGCAGGAGGCGGACCGGCAGCGCCGGCTGGCCGCCTACCACCAGGAGTACCTGGCCTGGGCGGCGCAGTTCCGCCGCCAGGACGAGGAACGCGCCGCCCGGACCGAGGAGTTGCTGCGCCGGCTGCGCGCGGGCGAGTCGGCGGCGGTGCAGGAGTACTTCACCGCCGGCCTGTACGCCTCGGCGGCCTGGCCGGAGGGCTTCCCGCACCGGCTGGTGGCGGCCTGGGAGGCGTCGACCCGGCAGCTGGTGGTGAACTGGGAGCTGCCCGGCCCGGACGTGGTGCCGGCCGCGTCCCGGGTGCGGTACGTGAAGACGGACGACCGCGAGGCCGAGGTGGCCCGCCCGGCGACGGAGCGCAAGGCGCTGTACCGGGAGGTGCTGGCGCAGTCCGCGCTGCGCCTGGCGGCGGAGCTGTTCCGGGCGGACCGGGACGGGATGCTGGACTCGGTGGTGCTGAACGGCTTCGTCCTCGGCATCGACCCGGCGACCGGCCGGGAGGCGGAGCGCTTCCTGTCCACCCTGACCGCCTCCCGGGCCGAGTTCGCCGGGCTGGCGCTGGACCGGGTGGTGCCGGTGGAGTGCTTCCAGGGCCTGGGCGGCAAGCTGTCCGCGCGCCCGGAGCGGCTGGACGAGGTGCGGCCGGACCGGCTGCCGGAGGCGGTCGGCGGAAGCCTGGCCGGGCACGGCGGCGAGGACGACCCGGACCTGTTCGAGATGGACCCGATCGAGTTCGAGGAGCTGATCGCCGAGCTGTTCCGGCTGCGCGGCTTCCGGGTGATGACCACCGCCCGCAGCGGCGACGTCGGGGTGGACGTGGTGGCCGAGGACCTGGACCCGGTGACCGGCGGCAAGATCGTGATCCAGGCCAAGCGCTACCGGAAGACGGTCCCCCCGACGGCGGTGCGCGACCTGGAGTCGACGGTCCGCCACCACGGGGCGAACAAGGGCATCCTGGTGACCACCGCCGGCTTCGGCCGGGGCTCGTACAGCTACATCGAGGGCAAGCCGCTGACGCTGGTCAGCGGGCCGGAGCTGGTCGAGCTGCTGGCCGAACAGGGGCTGCGCGGGCGGCTCGGCGGGGGCGCCGCGAACGACGGCAAGCCCGCGGCGGCCGCCGCGCCGACGGACCGTCACAGCAGCCTGACGGTCAGCTGGCAGAGCCGGACGGCCGGCGGGGACGCGGTGGAGCTGGACGTCACCGCGTTCCTCTGCGCCGCCGGGCGGGTGCTGAGCGACGAGCACTTCGTGTTCTTCAACAACCCACAGGACCCGGACGGCGCCGTACGGCTGCACCCCACCCACTCGGTGCCGGGCGAGCCCTCCCGGGCGGTCCGGCTGACCCTGGACCTGGAGCGGTTGGCCCCGAAGGTCGACGAGGTAGTGGTCGCCGTCTCCACCGAGGAGGAGGAGCCGCCGGCCCTGCCGCTCGGCTACGTGCACGGCGTCGCCCTGGCGGCGACCTACGGTCCGGGCGCGGCCGGGCCGGCGCAGTGGGCGGCCGGCACCGGCGGTGTGCCGGACAGTGCGATGCTCGTCGGCTCGTTCCAACGCACCGGCGGGGGCTGGCAGTTCAGCCCGTCGGGCCGGGCGGTGACGAACGGTCTGCTCGGGCTGGCGGGCGCGTTCGGCGTCGCGGTGGAGTAGCGCGGGGACCATGGCCCTCAGGGATCGGTGTCATACCTGAGAAGGAGAGGGCCCTCGCCGTACCGCCGGGACGGCGGGGGTCGACCCTCCTCGGGACATACGCATCGCGTTCGGATGGATTGGGAGGATGGAACGGAACCCGAATGTCCGTTCCCGCCCTCAGGAGCACCTCCGTGACGATCCCCGCAACCGCCGTCCGTACCGGCCTGGCGGCCGCCCGCGCCACCGGACTGAACAAGGTCTACGGGGACGGGGAGACCCGCGTCGTCGCCCTCGACAACGTCACCGTGACCTTCCCCCAGGGCGAGTTCACCGCCATCATGGG